>JAHEDC010000318.1 GCA_024641425.1 Verrucomicrobiales bacterium
AGAATCTTGTAGCGTCCACCAACCCCGAGGGTGCTGCCTTCCAGAGGAGCGCAGCCGAGCAGCCGGGGGGGACCCGAATCGTCTGAAAGCGCGGTCTCGACCCCACCTTCCAAAGTGTCGGCCGAATCAAGGGCTACCCTCAACAGGCAGGCCGGGCAGATGGGTCCGGGGGCATCGGGTGCGAGGGGAGCGTCGCAGTTCTGGCAGGTCGCTTGGGTAGTTCTCATCGGGCCGCGAGGAAGTCGTTACTTCTCATATTGCCAGAGAACAGGAAAATGGCGAGATCCTTACAGGTGGGGGAAAATCAAAAAGAGTGGATTGGAGTGGTGCTCGCTGACCCGCGCGCGGCCAGACGGCAGGAATCAGAATTTTCGTAACAAACCACATTCCCTGATGTAAGGGAGCTCATTGGTGTCCCGCCTCTTAATCGAGGGGATGAGGAACCGTCAGTCACGGGCCCGCGATTCTCCTGGTTCTTTCGCGGAAGCGCGGCACTTTTCCGCCGCCACGGGGTGGATTCGCTTGCGTTCGCGGGCAATCTCGCAATGCTTCCGTTCCCCCCCATCCCGCACTTTTTCCACACCATGGCAGACGATCACATCCGACTCTACATCCCGGGCCCCGTCGAGGTCTCGGAGAAATCCTATCGCGCAATGAGCCGTCCGATGATCGGACACCGCAGCGGGGATTTCGCCGCCCTTTACGACTCCATCCAGCCCCGCCTCCAGACCCTCTTCGGCACCACCCAGCCGGTTTTCCTCAGCACTTCGTCCGCCTGGGGAGCCATGGAAGCCTCTCTCCGGAACCTCGTCGCGAAGAAGGTTCTCACCTGCTGTAACGGGGCCTTCTCGGACAAATGGTATGATGTCGCCCTGAGCTGCGGCAAGCAGGCCGAAGCGCTGCAATACGAGTGGGGCGAGCCCGTGCTTCCCGCCGACATCGACGCGAAACTGTCCACCGGCGAGTTCGACGCCGTGACCCTCATTCACAACGAGACCTCGACCGGCGTCATGAGCCCGATCGGCGAGATCGCCGCCGTCCTGCGGAAATACCCGGACGTTCTGCTCATCGTCGATTCCGTCTCCTCGTTTTCGGCAACCCCGATTCCAATGGACGAACTCGGCATCGACGTTCTCCTCACCGGCAGCCAGAAGGCGCTCGCCCTTCCACCCGGTCTTGCCCTCTTCGCCGCCTCGGAGGCCGCCATGGAACGGGCCGCCTCGATCCCGGATCGCGGCTACTACTTCGATTTCGTGGAATTTCGCAAGAACGCCGACAAATCCAACACACCCAGCACGCCCTGCATTTCATTGATCTATGGACTGCAATCGAAGCTCGACGACATCTTCGAGGAAGGCATCGAGGCCCGCCACGCGCGCCATTCGAAGCTCAACGCCATGGTCTCCGACTGGGTCGAGCGGAATGGCTTCGAGCATTTCGCGCCCGAAGGCTACCGCTCGGTCACGCTCGTCTGCGCGAAGAACAACCGCGCAATCGACCTGGCCGCCTTCAATGCGATTCTCAAGAAGAAGCACCACCTGATGATCAATGCCGGCTACGGCAAGATCAAGGGCCTCACCTTCCGCATTTCCAACATGGGAGACGAAACCGAGGAAACGATCGCCAAAATGCTCGCCGCCCTCGATTCAGCCCTTGCGGAATTGGGGTAACGCAACCGCTTTAGGACACTTTCAACACGAAACAAGGGTGCCCCGCCTGTCCGAAGCGACCGTCGTTGGGCTTCGTGAGCCCGGTTAGAAAATCGGATACGAGATGACCGAATCACCGGCCTCGATCCGGAATCCCGGAGGCATCGAATTGGGTTCGATGTTCGCGATCGCGGAGTCATTCTCGGCGGAGGCGACCTTGACCCGCCCCACAATGTAAGTGCCGCGGCGAATCGCAAAGACGATACCGGGCTCCACCATCTGGTTGGTTCCCGCGTTGATCGTCACGAAACCCCATTCGTCATTCACGCCCGCGACCTCCGCGAGCGCAACCGCATCCTTGATCTTTTGCTGCATGGGGGAAAGATCCGCTTCGCTCTCCTTAATCGTCTTGTCCACGAGATCATTCAGAACGGAAGTCTCCTCTTCGGCGACCTTGGAAGCGGCAAGTTCCTCCTTGAGCATGGCATTCTCGGTCGTTTTCGCCTGCGCGATGCGTTCCACGGCCGCGAGCCGACGCTCGATCTCATCCGCGAGGGCGGGCTGACTCTGGAAGTCCGCCGGTGCCTGCTGCTTGAGCTGTGCCGTGAGATTCTCGTTCTTCTGCCTCTCGGCTTTCAGTTCCGTATGGTTGCGGAGCGACAGCACGAGGGCGGCGATCAGGAGCAGCACGGTCGCCGCCATAGTGGATTTTGTCGTGAGATTCATGGGTTGAATGCGGGCTTTGAGGTAGATAGACGGGGGGATAATTCCGGGAGGATCAGACGATCCCACAGTGTTCGGGGAGCACCAAAAACCAGCATACCCTCAACCCCCAAAGGATTCCAATGCTAAAAAAACGTGAAATCCTGCCCTCTCAAGAGGTCGTCGCCCCTTTACACCCCGAGCACGCGAAACACATCCACCCTCCCCCAATCGGGGAAGCCACCGTCCTTCTCCCGACGCTGGCCGGTGCCGCCGGCAACATAGACGCAATCGCCGCCTTCATTGAAAATCGCCTTGCTCACCCGCATGCCGGTATTCTCCTTGTGGATGCGCGTGCCGGTCGCAGCGTCGAAAAGCGCGACATTCCAGTCTCCCTTGAAGAGACGGCCGGCCATCATGAAGAAGCGCTCGCCCGGATGCCACGCGAGGGTCTCCATCAATCCCTGGCCGATGGCGTCGTCAGGGGCGGCGGCGGTCTTCTCGGCCTTGCCATCGCGCCAGGCGAAGCGTTCCCAAAGCTGCTTGCCGTTTCCGGCGGCGGGATCGGTGGTCGAACCCATCCCGGCAAGGTATAGCGCATCGTCGTTCGGCCCGAAGGCGAGGGAAAAGACACCTCCCGTGAAGTAGTGGCCCTTGATAACGCCCCAACCGGTGAAGCTCCCGGTCTCAATGCGGGCGACCTCGGCCCCGTTTTCGAGATCCCAGACCCGCACCTCGCCCATGAGGTTTCCCGCCGCGATGAATCTTCCGTCGCGGCTGAAGGCGACCGACTCGACCGGAGGGACGTGGGGGAAGGCGTGAAGGAGTTCCCCGCCGATGGCCTCGAAGACCTTGACGCTCGGCTCGGTTTCAGGCCCGGGCTCATAACGGAGTCCCCCGGCCCGGTAACGCCCGGTAACGGTAGCCAGTTTCGATTGGCTCGGGGACAGCGCGCTCTGCCACGACCAGAAATCGTGCGCGCGCACTTCTCTCACCGTTTCCGCGTTCGTGGCATCAATCCATTTCAATTTTCCGTCGTAACCGGCCGAAATCACGCTGCCACCCGCATGATGAACACCCGAAGCAAAGCTCTCGTGACGGGCAATCTCCCGTCGGCTGTCGTCGGTGAGATTGACCTCGTAGATGCCGCCATCGTGACAAGCCGCGAGAAGCCGATCATCGGCCAGATCGATGTCTGCGACATGCGCGGGCAGCGTGAGACTCCTTTCCTTTTCCAGCCGAATGCCTTCGGTCGAGGGATTATTCTTCTCGTCGGTCATGCGAGGATCTCGTGGAGGGGTTCGGCGTTTTCCTCGACGTGGTGGAAAGTCGGCAGGCCCGGCAAATCGTATTCGGCGTGCGGGTCGATCCCGAGCGCGGAGAAGATGGTTGCAAAGAGGTTCTTCTCATCGACCACACGGTCGATGACATCGACACCATCGGCATCGGTCGCGCCGACAACGGTGCCACCTTTCAGGCCGCAACCGGCCATGGCGAGGCTCCAGGCGTTCGGGTAGTGGTCGCGCCCGCGCGCCTGATTGATCCACGGCGTGCGTCCGAATTCTCCCATCACGACGACGAGTGTTTTCTCCAGCAAGCCGCGGTCGGCGAGATCCTTCGTCAGTTGAAAGACGATGTTATCGAGGTCGGGCACGACCATCTGGTAGATCTCGTGATTGAAAACATGCGTGTCCCACGGCATCCCGTTCGCAACCATGACGAAGGGCGCGCCCTCCTCGACAAGGGAGCGCGCCAGGAGCGCGTGTTGGCCGAAGGTGCCCGGCCCGTAGCGTTCGCGATCCGCCTGAGGGAGCCGGTCGAGATCGAAAAGATGCGCGCAGCTCATGAGCCCCTTCACCCGCTCGTAAACCGCGTTGTAGCTTTGCGCGGCCTCGCTCTTGGTTTCGTTCTCGAACTTGCGGCTGAAGAATTTCCGCAGTGCCTCACGTTCCTCATGATCGGCGCCGGAGATCGACGCGAGGCGCTCGACATCGGGAATCTTGAACTCGCCGCCGTATCGCACCGGCGCGTACTCGGCCCCGAGCCAGCCCGCCCAATTGCCTTTCTTGAAGGACTCGAATTCGTTGCCTCGCGGGCACGGTTCGAGCAGGATGAAATTCGGAATCGGGCTGTCGAGCTGTCCGAGTTGTTGCCCCAAGACGGAGCCCAGCGCGGGACGCGTGAAGGGCGGGCGCTGCTTCCCGCCGCGCACGAGGAGATCGATCCCGAGGAAGTGCTCCGACTGCGCCGTCTTCATCGAGCGTACGATGCTGAGTTGGTCGGCGATAGACGCGCACTTCGGAAGTAGCTCGCTGAAATGGACGCCGGGAATAGTAGTCGGGATGCTCTTGAAAGGCCCGCTGCTGGGACGCCCCGGTTTCGGATCCCAGGTCTCGAACTGGCTCGGCCCGCCGCAGAGCCAGAGCAGAATGCAGTGTTTCTGCTGGCGCTTCACCTCCTCCGCGAGCGCGGGAGCGGAGAAAAGCCCGCCCCAGCTCATCGTCGCAAGAGCACCCGCCGTGCCGCCGAGACCTTCAAGGAAGCGGCGGCGGTGCAGCCCGTGATCGGGGCTTCCGCAGTTGGCTTGCTGGGGGTTCCGTGTGGGCATGCTAGTGATTGAACCGGAACTCCGAACCGGCGACGAGGGCCCAGCAAACCTGACGGATCGCGTCGGTTCGGCGATCCGCTCTGGCCCCGAGGTAACGCGCCATTTCCTCGACTTCATCCGCTTCGGCGGGCCGTGCAAGGAGGATGGACACCGCCTCATGCGCAACCGCCTCATCCGAGGACAACGCGGCGAGGCGCGGAATCAGGCCGCCCTCGCCAGCGTCGAAGATGCCTTCAAAGACCGGGCTGTTGCTCACGAACATCGCCCGCATCGGAGAGGGCGCGTAGGTGTCGACAAAAACATCCGGAAAGCGCTCGACGAAGGCATCGCGCAGCGGGCCGAAATCAAGGCCGTCGAAATCACCTTTCGCATCCGGCTTCCGACCCGACACCACAAGCAACGCACGCACCAGCTGCTCGGCGGTGAGCGCCTTCGGCATCGCGCAGGCGAAGCTTCCGTCCGGCGGGCGCCCGCCCTCCGGTTTGGCCGCCAGCTGGTAGGCGCGGGTCGAGGCCAGCGCCACGATCAGCCGCCGCACGTCGAAACCGGAAGCGACGAAATCCTCGACCAGCCATGCCATCAATTCGGGTTGTGTCGAGGGATGGACGGAATCGATGCGATCGAGCGGATGCACCAGCCCGCGCCCGAACATCCAGCCCCAAACGCGGTTCACGATGGCCTCGGCGAAGGCATCGTCGCCCTTCACCGCAACGTCGACCAGGGCCTGGCGACGAGAGAATTTCGGCACTGGCACTTGCTCCACCTTCGGAGTAGTGCCCCCCTTCCGCTTCTCCTTGTCATCCCCGGAATCGAGCAAATCGTCCGGAGGCGCGACCACGTAGCGATCCTTCGATTCGGCCTCCACCTTGCCGTCCGGCTCGGCCATCGTCGTGCCATTCAGGAAGGCGAGTTGCATGTCGAAGCTCTCGCCCCGGATATTCGAATAGCGCTCGTATCCGCCCGACGCCCGCTCGGCGACGGCCGTTCCGTTCGGGCCTTCGACGCGGTAGCTGCGACTGAAAAACGCGACCAAACCCCAGAAGTGCGCCTGTTTGATCTCGGGCGCGATGGGATGATCATGACACTGCGCGCAACGAACATCCCGCCCGAAAATCGCCGGGCCCACCGTCCGGGCCAGTTCCTCCTTGTCGTCGCGATGTTCCAGCAGGAACCACGAGGCGCCGCGCTCGACCGCATCCTCCGGCGATTTCGCAAGGAGCAGTTCTTCAACCACGCGATTCCACGGCCGATTCTCGGCGAAGACGCGCTGGAGATAGGCGAGCCATTGATGGTTCTCCCGCGCATCCCGTCTCGTCTCGCGCTCGGATTCGCGCCCTAGCAAAGCCACATTAAAAAGCTCGGCGAAGTGCCGGGCCGATTCGTCGCTTCCAACCAGCCGGTGCGCGAGCTCCGCTCGCTTTTCGGGCGCTTCCTCGCCGAGGAACCCCGAGATTTCATCGAGCGTCGGCACCCGCCCCACAAGATCGAGATAGAGCCGACGGACAAACGTCCGGTCATCGGTGACCGCCGCAGGCGTGATGCCGTCCCGAGCCCACGCGCGTTCGAGAAAATCATCGATCCCCGATGCCGTGGGCGTTCCCGGAGGGGGTGGCGCGAGCGCCGGGTGCCGTTCCGCGGGCGTTCCCGCTATTCCGTCCATGGCGGCGATCCACGCCCGCAACATTTCCACGTTGTCGCGCTCCAGCGGATCGCCCTTCGGCGGCATGTGCGGATCGGCATCGGGATGGAGCACGGAAACGAGAGGGCTCTCGTCCGGTTTGCCCGGCACGACGACCACGCCCTCCTCGCTCCCCTTCATCACGGCCTCGACCGAACGCAGATCGAGCCCCGCCTTCTGCTTCGCGCCACCGTGGCATTTGACGCAATGCGCTTCGAGCAGCGGCCGCACGTGGGCGTCCCACGCGTCGGCGGCCTGTGCGCGGTCGACACCCCGCGCAACAGCGAGGGCAAGGAAGCCGAATGTGATAACGTAACTGGGGCGAAAGGATGGCACGTCTCCTTCTACGCCCGAAACGGGGCGGATTTCACCCTATTTCCTCGACGAAGGCTTCCTCCCTACGTTGCAAGCCTATGCCCGAATTCCGCATCCCGGCCGAAACCAGCGCGCCTGAGCGGCGGTCAAACGGACGCGTAGGCCGCGTGCCACTCGTGATAGACTTTCGGCGAAATCTCCGAGGGCTTGATCTCGCTGCGACCGCCCCAGAAAACGTTCGTGTAGAGCAGCGGCACGCCCGCTTCCTTCAGGTGCGCGTCGATGGCTGCCTTGTGCTCCAGAATGCGCTCCTTTTCCGTGCCGTGGAGCACACCCATGATGTTGACGTTCCCGAATTGCGGCCCGCCCTCGCGCCAGTAGCAATGGGTCATGATGTGGTGGCGTCCGACTTCTCCCCCGCCCTTCGCTTCCATCCCGGCGGGCACGGCCCAATGGAAAAGCCCGTTGAAGCGCGTGACCCGCGTGCCCGTTTCCGACGGCTTGGTGTGCTCCAGGAAGGTGGAAAAACGCCCGATCACCTTCTTGCGGTCGAGTTCCTCGGCCACCTCGCAGAATTTCTCCAGCGAGACCCCCGCCAGCTTCGCGCGCTCTTCCCAGGGATTCGCGCAGATCTCGTCCGGCGTCAGCTCCTCCTTGAGCGCGAGCAGGACTTCCCATTCCTCCGGATTCAACTCGACCGTCGTCGTCGTCATCATCTCGGCCGGTTCGTCCGAGCGGGCCCCGGGTTCCATCGACTTCCGCCGCACATGGCCGACGCCGAGGGCGAAGATCCCCTTCGCGGGCATGAGAAGGTATTCCTCCGCTCCG
>JAHEDC010000319.1 GCA_024641425.1 Verrucomicrobiales bacterium
AGTGTCTATCCGCACCACGGGGCTTGGTCGACGACTTACATCTCCGGGGAGACGATGCGGATTCCGCTTGCGGGGTATGCCACGATCACGCTGGAATTTGTGCCCGGGAATGCGGTTGTCACCGCGAAGTCATTGCCTCCGATCAACCACCGGACGGAGATTTCGGCACGGCGGATTTCGGCGACCCTTGAGATTCCCGACGAGGAGATGGCGCGCTGCGAGTTACTGGTGATCGGGCGACCGGATTTGCCTGTCGTTCGTGTGGGCGAGGGTGTCGAGGTGACACGTCGAACCGTGGGGGCGGTCAATACCTTTGCCTCGTATGCGCGCCACGGCATGGAAAGCGAGAGTGCGCGGCCCTGGGAGATGGCGGGATACGATCTACGGGCGAGACAGGGAGAGTCGATCCCGGTATCGCTCGTCCGCGAGGAATCGGAAGGGAGCGTCGAGGTGTGGTTGCTCGTCGAGCGACCGGTGGGCAGGGATGCGGTGATTGATCGCGCGCCTTTCCCCGTCGGGAATGGTTTCCGGCGCGAGTGCGTTTCGATCGTGGAGGCGAGCCGCCTTGCGGTCGCGCCGCCGGAGCCGGTGACGGCGGAACAGCTGGCGGCGGCCACCGGGGCGTGGTTGGAAGGGAAAGCCTTTGGCGTGAATGGCGGGCCGTATGGGGTGAAGACGATCGAAGTGAATGGCAAGCCTGTCGGACAGTTGCCCGAATGCGGGGATCGCTGGACGCCCTTCCGGATAAAGTTGAATATGCTTCCGGAGAGAGAAAACGTTGTGACGATCCGGCATTCGGACAGCGGTGATAGTTATAAGGTCAACGGTCTGCGCCTTGCCGTGGACTTACCCGGGGATAAGTCCGCGAATTCGAATGCCAGTTCCGCCCTGACCAGCGTCGAGGACTGGACGTACCGCGAAGGTGCGATCTTCGAATCCGCGACTTCGAGCGGTGCCATTCTACTGGATTTTCCCGCCCCCTGACCATGGATGATCCCTTCTCCATTCCACGGCAATTCGTTTTCGGGGACACCGAGCCAGTGTCCTTGAAACGGATCGGCATCGGGCACATCAATGACACCTACCTCGTCACCCTGCGGAGTCCGATGGGAAGAGTCGCGCGTTATGTGATCCAGCGTATTAATCGGAAGATCTTTCCAGAGATCCGAAGGCTGATGGAGAACGTGGAGCGGGTTACGGGTCATCTCGATGCGCACGGTGGCGGTCGTTCCCTTTCGGTCATTCGGACGGTCGAAGGGGCGACCTTCCATCGCGATTCCACCGGAGACTGCTGGAGGGCCTTTCCCTACGTTGAGGGGACTTTCACCATCGAGGTGGTGTCCTCGCCCGCGCAGGCCGGGCAGGCGGGGCGGGCGTTCGGGCATTTTTCGAGGCTACTTTCCGATCTCCCAGGGGGACGGCTTCACGAGACGATCCCCGATTTCCACAACACCCCGAGACGCCTCGCCGATTTCATCGACGCCGTAGAAGCCGATCCCGCGAACCGCGTGTCCGGCGCGCGGACGGAGGTTGACAGCGCGATGGCTCTGGCTCCGTGGGCGGGACGGATCGTCGAGGCGCAGGCTTCGGGAGAAGTGCCGGAGCGCGTCGCCCACAACGACGCGAAGATCGAGAACGTGCTTTTTGATGTCGAGACCGGCGAGGCCGTGTGCGTGGTCGATCTCGATACCGTAATGCCCGGCACGGTGCTGCACGATTTCGGCGACCTGGTGCGGACGGCGGCGGCGACCGCGACGGAGGATGAGCGGGATCTCGAGCGCGTGGGGATTTCCCCGACCATTTTCGGGGCCCTCGCGGAGGGCTTCCTTTCGGCTTGTGGTGATGTCCTGACCCCGAAGGAGATCGCACTGCTGCCCTTTGCGGGCAAGGTAATTGCGTACGAGCAAGCCTTACGTTTCCTGACCGACTATCTGCTGGGCGATCCCTATTACCGGATCAGCCGGCCGGCACACAATCTCGAGCGGGCACGGAATCAGTTGCGCGTCTCGCGCATTCTTGACACCCTCCGGGACGACCTCGGATCGATGATTTCAACCTATTCCTCCTCATGCAACTCGCACCCGTAGACTGGGCCTTCGTCATTGGCTTCTTCGTCATCGCCCTCGTGATCGGCATCGCCGTCTCGCGCAAGGCCGGCGAGGATGCCTCGCAGTTCTTCCTTTCCGGGCGCGGGATGCCGTGGTGGTTGCTCGGATTCTCGATGGTGGCGACCACGTTTTCGACGGATACGCCGAATCTCGTCACCGACATCGTGCGGAAGAACGGGGTGGCCGGAAACTGGGTCTGGTGGGCCTTCCTGCTTACAGGGATGCTCACCGTTTTCGTCTACGCCCGTCTCTGGCGGCGTTCGGGCGTTCTGACGGATATCGAGTTCTACGAGATCCGCTACAGCGGCAAGCCGGCCGCCTTCCTGCGGGGCTTTCGCTCCCTCTATGTCGGGGTGGGTTTGAATGTCGTCATCATGTCGGCGGTCAGTCTGGCCGCGATCAAGATCGGAGCCATCATGTTCGGCTTCTCGCCCCTGCAATCGATTCTGGTCGCCTCCATCGTGACGGTAATCTTCAGTGCGATGGGCGGTCTGCGAAGCGTGATTTTGACCGACTTTCTCCTTTTCATCCTCGCGATGACCGGTGCGGTTGCGGCCGCCTGGGTCGCGCTCGACCAACCGGAAGTCGGGGGGCTCTCGGGTCTTTTCGCGCATCCGAACGTGAAGGACAAACTCGACCTGGTGCCCTCCTTCGATTTCTCGACGCCCGAGTCGCGCAACCTCCTCTTCTCGATCTTCCTCATTCCGATCGCCATCCAGTGGTGGGCTTCGGTCTATCCCGGGTCGGAGCCGGGCGGGGGCGGCTACATGGCGCAACGGATGTTGGCGGCGAAGAACGAGCAGCATGCCACCGGCGCGGCCTTCTTCTTCAACGTCGCCCATTACGCGCTCCGTCCCTGGCCGTGGATCATCGTCGCCCTGGCCTCGCTCATCGTGTTTCCGGAGCTTTCGGATATTCAGGCGAAATTCCCGCAGGTCACCGATGACAAACTGGGCCATGACCTTGCTTATCCCGCGATGCTGACCTTTCTCCCGAAGGGCATCCTCGGGCTCGTCATCACGTCCCTGATCGCGGCTTACATGTCGACGATCTCGACCCACCTCAACTGGGGTTCGGCCTATGTGGCGAACGATTTCTACAAGCGCTTTGTCAAGCCGGATGCCACCGACCGCGAGCTCATTCGCGTCGGTCGGCTCTCCACGGTTCTCATGATGGTGCTCGCCGGCGCCCTGGCGCTTTCAATGCAGAATGCCCTCGGGGTTTTCGATTTGATTCTCGGCCTGGGCGCTGGAACCGGGCTCGTCTACATTCTCCGCTGGCTCTGGTGGCGGGTGAATGCCTGGAGCGAGATCGTCGCGATGGTGACGTGTCTGCTGGTGGTGCTTGTCTTTCAAGTCCTCCACAAGGGACACGGCATGGAAGGGTGGCAGGTCTTCTCCTTGAACGTGCTCATCACTTCCACGGCATGGGTCGTGGCCACTCTCCTTACGGGCCCGAGTGCGCCAGAGAAGCTGGAGGCTTTCTGCCGTCTTGTTCGGCCTCCGGGTTCGGGATGGAAGAAAGTCTACGAGCGCGCCGCTGCGGCCGGGCGTCCGATTCCCGCCGGAGACAAGGCGGACAATCTGCCGCGGGGCATCGTTAACATGAGCTTCGGCTGCCTCGCGGTCTACGGATTGCTGCTGGGAACGGGTTGCCTGCTCTACGGGCGCTTGAGTGGGGCGCTGGGGCTATTCGGGATTGCCGCGATCGCCGGTTTCCTCCTCTTCCGCGGCTGGAAACGCTAAGCTCTAAAAAGTAACGCGCGCCAGTCGCCATTCGCGGTGGAGGCTCGCCCCCATCGTCTCGTAGAAGCGGATCGCGTTGTCGTTCCAGTCGAGCACGAGCCAGTCGCAGCGGGCGCAATCGCGCGCTTTGGCCAGGGCGAGGACATGTTCGAGGAGGGCCTTCCCGGTGCCTCGATTACGGGAGTCGGGATGAACGTAAATGTCCTCGAGATAGAGGCTCGCCTTGCCAGTGAAGGTCGAATACGTTTGGAAAAAGATCGCGTAGGCGAAGAGCGCGCCCCTTTCGTCCTCGACGACCAGGGCCTCCGCAAGGGGGCGGTCGCCGAAAAGGGCGTGGCGCAGGGACTCGGCGTCGGCCTTCACCTGAGAAGTCAGATGTTCGAAGGCGGCAAGCTCAAGGATCAAGTCGTGGATGGCCTCGCAATCATGAGGTCTCGCTGGTCGAATGTTAGACATGGTTCGGCAGGGTGTAGGGTGAGCGGTAACTCGGGCGGCTGAGTTGGGCGTTCGCCTCCGTGGCGAAGTCACCGGTGAAGTCCTCGGTGGCGGGATCGTAGGTGAGGGTCGGACCGAGCGTGAGAGGAGTCGTGGATAAATTGACGCCGTGGGTGGCGAGGTGCTTTTCCAAGGAGGCGAAAGCTTCGGCGGCGGCGGCGCTTTGCCTTAGCTTTTCGGCGACGGTGGCGGGATCCGCGTTTTGGCCGAGACGATAGGCGATATTCCCTTGGTGGCAGAGGGACGTCGAGAGATGGCCTTCGAGGATGGGCGCGTGAAGCTGCAAGGCGTCGCGGGCGGCAACAGCCTTGAGGAAGTTCAGGTGGTGCCCTGCGCCGCCCAAATTGCTGAATTTCCGGATCTTCTTCCCGTTGTTGTCGTAGGCGACGCTTTGGGCGATATAGCCATCCTCGCAATGCACGACATTGCCGTTCCGCAGTCCCTTGTAGTGGTCCATGGCCTCGCCTCCCGGTCGCATCGGCAGGCCTCGGATCTCGTGGATGATGGGAGCTTCGGGGTATTCGTAGAAGGTGAGCTGGGTATTCGGGGTCTCGGCGATGGTATCGGTGGCGAAACGCCCGCCGACGGCGGTTACCCGCGGGGCGGCCCGATCAACGCCGAGATACCAGCGGGCGATGTCGAGATCGTGGATGCCCATGTTACCGAGGTCCCCGTTGCCGGTGTTCCAGAACCAATGCCAGTCGTAATGGAGGCGCCCGCGGAACAGCTCGCGCTTCTCGGCCGGGCCGCACCAGAGATCGTAGTCGATGCTCTTCGGAATAGGCAAGGGCGAGTTCCGTCGGCTGACGGGAGGTCGCAGGGTATAGGAAACACTGCGGATGTGGGTAATCTTTCCAAGGTGTCCTTCACGCTGCCATTCGATGGCACCGGCGATGCCTTTCTCCGATCGATACTGGGTGCCGGACTGGACGATGCGTCCGGTGCGATGGGCTGCTTCGACGAGGAGCCGCCCCTCGCGGATGGTATGGCTGACCGGCTTCTCGACATATACGTCCTTTCCGGCTTCCATGGCCCAGAGGGCAATGAGAGCGTGCCAGTGGTTGGGCGTGGCGACGACGACGGCGTCGATATCCTTGTTTTCGAGGAACTTGCGAACATCCGAGTAGGTTTCCGCCTTCTCGTGGAGAGCATCGGACGTGGCCTTTTCGCGGGCGAGGATTTCGGAATCGACGTCGCAGAGGGCGACGATGCGGGCGCCGTGAATCTCTCGGAATTCTTTGAGGTGGTCGCTCCCCTTGTTCCGCAGGCCGACCACACCGAGGCGGATGTCGGAGTTCGCTCCGACGGATTGCTGCCAGGGTTTGTAACGCAGGACCAGTCCGCCTCCGATCCCCGCGCCGGCGCCGGCCAGAGCGGCCAGCGCCTTGCGACGGGTGATGGAGCGTGAGGCAGTCAACAGTCTGCGGTCAACAGGGGAGCGCTACACGTGATCGGGAATCTCGAAGCCCGGGCGGTAGTCTTCCTTGACATAGGCGTTGGCCTCCTCCGCGAGGTTTCCTTCGAAACGCTCGGTCTCCGGGTTCAACGTCAGATGACCGCCGAGAGTGGGGAGGTCCATCTTCACATCGATCTTGTTATCGGCGAGATGCTGGCGCATGCGCTCGTAGGTCTCGAGAGCAGCGGCATCGCCGTTCAGGGTTGTCGTGATTTCGGTATCGGTGGTCGGCTTGCCAACGCGGTAGGAAATGTTCGCCATGTGGCAGAGCGCGGCGGAAACGTGGCCGGTATGCGCGCTCCAGCGGGCGTCGTGCTTGCCGGTGCGCATCGAATCGAGCCAGTTCTCCAGATGGCCCGCGCCGTCGGTGACGGGAAATTTTTTCACCGTCTTGCCGTCGTTGTCGTAGGCCTTGGATTCGGTGATGTACCCGCCCTCGAAATGAATGACGTTTCCGACCTGCCCCCCCTTGTAGGCGGGCATGCCCTTTCCCCAATCCATGTCGACCCGAGGGAGTCCGCGCACCTCGAAGATGATGGGCACAGGCTTGTAATCGAAGAAGGCGATCTGGGTGTTGGCGGTGGTGGCGTCGTCATCGTAGCCGAAGCGGCCGCCGATGCTGAGCACGCTCGCGGGCAGGGCCTCCTGGCCGGTAACCCATCGGGCCACGTCCATCTGGTGCGGCCCCTGGTTTCCGATGTCACCGTTTCCGTAGGGCCACTGCCAATGCCAGTCATAATGGAAGCGCTGGCGCTTGATCGGCAGCATCTCGCGAGGGCCGCTCCAGAGGTCGTAATCGAGACCGGGCGGGGGTTGCTGCGGCCCCGCGACCTTTCCAATGCTCTGGCGCGGCTTGTAGCAAAGGCCTCGGGAGAGAGTCATCTTGCCAAGGGGCTCGTCCTTGATCCATTCGAGGATTTCCCACCAGCCCTCATCGGAACGGCGTTGCATCCCGTGATGGATGATGAGGCCGTCCTTGCCGTATTTCTCCGAGGCTTCGACGAGTTTCCTCCCTTCCCAGATGTTATGCGAGACCGGCTTCTCGACATAGACGTGCTTCCCGTGGGCGGCGGCGAACACGGCGATGGTGGAGTGAAGGTGGTTGGGCGTTGCGATGATGACGGCGTCCACGTCCTTGTCCTGGCAGAGTTCGCGGTAGTCCTTGTAGATCTTGGGCTCGCTCCCCTGCTTCCCGCTGATCCGATTCGCGTGATCGGCGGTGTGGGTGTCATCGGGATCGCAGAGGGCGGCAATGCGGGTGCCGGCCTTTCCGAGGAGTTGGCCGATGTGATCGCCGCCCTTGCCTCCGCAACCGATGATGGCGATGCGGATGTCGGAATTGGCACCGAGGGGTTTTGCCCAGGCGGGCAGGCTGGAGGAAGCACCGGCGACGGCCGCTGTTCCAAGGGTGGATTTGAGGAAGTTTCTGCGGGTGGTCTGGATCATGGTTCGGGTGGTTTTGGAAAACTATGATTATGCCCGCTCCCGGTGGGCTTTGGCTACTGCTTTTTCCCAGTGGCCGCGCTGTTCGAGCATGGCTGCCACACGATCCGCGGGCTTGCCGCTCGCCTCGAGGAGAATCCATCCCGGGTAATCGGATTCGAGGAGGAGACGGACGAGCGATGCGTAAGGGTATTTCGGGTCCGTGAGTTCGTGGACGTGGAGGGTTGAGCCCAAATGGGGGCGAACGAGTTGGAAATTGTGCTCCAGCCCTTCGCCTTCGAGATCCTGCGGGTTTGAGTTCCAGCAGAGTCGGGCGCGTGGGTGGTCGGCAATCTCGGCGATGACCTTCATGTCGGGCAAATGGGCACAGCCGCCGTGGACTTCCATTCGCACTTCCTGACCGAGGGTATCAGCGAATTCCGCGACGTTTCGCAGGCTTTTCCCGATCTGCTCCAGCGTCTTCTCGCGGGGGACTTCCTTGTGGAAATCGTTCGGCTTAACCTTCACTCCGCTGCCCCCGATGTCGTGGTTG
>JAHEDC010000015.1 GCA_024641425.1 Verrucomicrobiales bacterium
GACAATGAAATAGTACGTCCGGGCCGCGTCGATCACGGGAACCGGGGGGCCTTCCTTTTCCTTGGCAAGGGCCTCGACAACCGAGGAATCGTTGCCGAAATAGGTTCCATCCGGAAACCACATCGAAACGAGGACAGGGCGCCCATGCTCCAGTTGCTCTCCGAGTTGCAGCAACGGCTTCAGCTTCATCGTGATCGAGAATGCCATGAGTCCTTCGTCCACCGCGATCCGCCGGAGTTGCATCATGGTATAGCCGTCCGGTTCGGCGGGGGGGTATTTCACCGCCATCTCGGATTCGAGGGCCTCGGAGTCCCAATAGCGGATGACACTCGTCAGGGTCGCGATCCCTCCGCCATTCGCGCTACTTTGTTTCACCGTATCGACCGGACAGTAATAGAAGGTTTCCGGTTCGGCCTCCACGGAGGGGTCCGGAAGAGACGGCGCGGGTTCCACGTGCACCTGCGCGCGATCCGCCGCGGGAAAGTCCTCCGGTTCCTTCGTCCTCAAAGCCGAGCATGCCGATAGCGTCCCGACGGCAAGCAAGCCGAGGCTGCGGAATATGGCTGGAAAAGAGTTCCTCAAGACGTTGGAAATGAGAGGGGTGCGAGTGATTTCAGGGATCAGAATCCTCCACGCGCATACGTGTCGCATGGCCCACGCGGCTAGGCAAGAATTTTGCTCCTGTTCACAAGCGTCCGCCGCCGTATCATTCACGTGCCCCATTAATCGGGACAAGCTTCATGAAAAAGCCACGCGTCATCGTCCTCGGCGGAGGATTCGGAGGTCTCGCACTCTGCAAGGCACTGCGCCGATCAGAAATCGAGATCACGCTCGTCGACCGCCAGAACCACCATCTTTTCCAACCCCTCCTCTATCAGGTGGCCACGGCGGGACTTTCCGCCCCGGAGATCGCCCAACCGCTTCGCGCCATTCTCGGTCAGCAGGAAAACCTCCGCGTCATCATGGACGAGGTCGTCTCCATCGATCTCACGGCGAAGAAGGTGATCGCGCGCGCGCACGTGCTGGATTTCGACTATCTTGTCATCGCCCTCGGGGCGGTGACCGGATACTTCGGCCACCACGAATGGGCCGAGCACGCGCCCGGGCTGAAGAGCCTGGACGACGCGACGCGTATCCGACGGAAGCTGCTTCTCGCGTTCGAGCGGGCGGAGAATAGCAGCGATCCGGCCGAAATCGCGCGGCTCACCACCATCGCCGTGGTCGGCGGGGGCCCGACCGGCGTGGAAATGGCCGGGGCCTGCGCCGAGCTCGCCCGCAAGGTTCTTCCTGGCGGCTTCCGGCGCATCGATCCGGCATCCGCGCGCATCTATCTTGTCGAAGCCGCGCCCGGAATCCTCAATACATTCTCGACGGACCTCGCGCACTACGCCCGCGAGCGCCTCGAGAAAATGGGAGTCACCGTCGTCTCCGGCGTTCCCGTAAAGGAGGTTGGTCCCGGCCGTCTCGTTCTCGAGGACCGCGAGATCGCGGCCGAGACCATCCTCTGGGCGGCAGGCGTCGAGGCCAATCCGGTAGCGCGCGCCCTTGGAATCGAACTGGCGCGAGGTGGGCGTATACCCGTCGGCACCGATCTCGCCCTCGCCGGGCATCCCGGGGTTTTCGCGATCGGCGACATCGCGAGCTGCACCGACGTGAAGGGCGTCCTCGTCCCCGGTGTCGCTCCCGCAGCCATGCAGATGGCCAAACACGTCGCCACCATCATCAAGAACGAACTCAAGGCGGGCACCCGCTGCCCCCGCCGTGCCTTCGCTTATTGGGACAAGGGAAACATGGCCACCATCGGTCGCTCCGCCGCCGTCGCCGAGGCGGGAGGCCTCGAAATGCGCGGCTTTGTGGCCTGGCTCGCGTGGCTTTTCATTCACCTCGTCCTCCTCGTCGGCCTCCGCAACCGCATCGCCGTCTTTATCCAGTGGGTCTATTCCTACATCACCTACCGCCGCGGCGCGAGGATCATCACCGGAGTGCCGGAAGACGGGAACGCACCGCCGGGCGGGTAGCGTTCGCGACACCGGGACTATCGGAACGGCTGCAGCGTCCGCAAGCCGGTCGTCATGGTGTAGGCTTCCTCCATCGGCATCCGCTTCTGTTCGTGGCCCGCCCCCCAGGAGTCCGAGTAGATTACCTCCTCCGTCTTGTCGTTGTAACCGATGATCAGCCGCATATGCCCGCCCGAGCGCTGGGGGATATCCTTTTCGGGAAAAATGCCGAGAAAGAGCGACCAGAGGATCGGCACTCCTTCGCCGATCTGTTCCCGCATGAGCTTGCGAAACCGCTCGTAGTCGCTGCCCTTCAGCTTCGTCTCGCGGAGGGAACCCGCATCGAATTCCCTGTAACATCCCATCATATTCAAAAACGTCCCTTCCTTTATCGGGATCTCCTTGGCTCCGTTTTTCCTGGCGATACGGTTATAGGACTTCACCATCTTCTCGAAACTCTCGTAGTCCTCGATCGCATCGTGCGTGCGCACGTGCACCTTCAGTCGCCCCGCGGCATCCTGGAGGGCTTCCACCATGGAATCCGGACTCGTTCCCCCGGCGGCGCTGCTTCCCGCAAGCTGTGCCATCGCGTGTTGGTCCACATCCAAACCATAATAACGAAAAACCCTCTCCGCCGCCGCCACCGCACAGTAGCCGCGGTCTCCCTGATCGACCATCGGCACACTCTCGATCACACTATCGCCATTGAGCTTCCGCACGACCCCGCGCCTCAGCGTTTCCCGATCCTTTGGACCCTTGTTTTCCCGGGCCGTCACGTTCTCAAGAAGCGGACGATTGCTCGCCGCGGGCTCCAACCGCAAGCGAATGAACTCCGCCAGAAACGGCTGCCGATTCCGGATTTCCCGCTGAAAGGAATATTCAAGCGTATAGTCGGTCGTCTTTCCCTCCCAATGCGTCGCGTAGGCGCGGCTCGCACTTCGGTTGTCCCGTCCCTCATCGAGCCCCTCCCTACCCGCGATCCTCGTCACGAGTGCCTTCACCTCCTCCACCTTCCTTTCGAATGGGGTCTCGGCCAGCGGGGCGTCGTCTCCCCGGTTGTAAATCGAGATCTCAATGCGGCTGACCACCCCTTTATGAAAGCGGACGATTGTCTCACCCGCCGCCATCGATCCCAGGCTCGGACGTTCTTCCCGGATCTTCTTCGTTTTCGGATCCAACACGGGATGCCGCCCCGCATTCCGTGCCGCCGCCTTCGCCGTCGAGAGCCATGCGAAACGCTGCGGGATCCAGGCCTTTCCAAAACCCTCGGCCGTCAATTTCCACTCGAATCCGTCCCTCACCAGCGGATCGAGGGCCTGCCCCCGCACGGGCACGGCGGGGCCCAGGAACAGCATCGCGCAAATCAGAAGCCCGCTTCCGCGCGTTCGGCACCCGTGCTTCCTTGCGCTGGCCTCGACATCTCGGATTGGGGGATGTTTTCTCACGTTGCCAAGCTGCCACATCCGGTGAGGACCGTAAAGCGATCATCCCCACGGTGGCCAAAGCGAGAAGCCCTGAACCGACCGGTTGACTTTGACATTCAGAAGTCCTTAATATGTCTGGATATTGAATAATCCCGACTTTCAAGACCAAACCGCTACCATGGAAGAACCGGAAGAATCCACTCCACCCGATTCCCCGCAGGATCGCGACGCCATTCCCTCCTTGGGGAAATTGGTCGCCGGAGGAGTTCTTGGCGGTATCGCCCTGGCGAGGGGGCTCAGCGTTGCGGCGGGAATCGCGCGCGTCGTCGCCCCGGGAGTGGTGGGCTATCTGGCACGGGAAATTCTCGAAGCCCGAGCGAAGGAACCCGTGACACCGGCTGTTTCCGACGATTCGGAGAATGCCGGGGCCGCAGCGGATGCGGAGATGCCTCCTCCGGCCGCCGTCCCTACCGATGAGGACGATCCTGGAGATTCCCATCGTGTGACCGTGCCGGAAAATGCCCGTGAGGTTCCCGCCGTGTGGAAGGAAGATCCGTCCACCCCTGAATCCGTTTCCGATGACGTGTTGATCGAAGACGAGGTGGGGATCACGGAAGGGGCGCTGCCTACCGTCGCCGAAGAAGAGGAACCGCCCGCCGACATGGCGATGCAGGCAGAAGACGTGATCGAGGAAGCGATACTGGTCGCGGACGAGTCATTGGATCCGCAGTCGGCCGCAGACGAACCGCAGCCCGAATCCGAGATCGAAATCGAGCCGATCACGAACGATGGCGAAATCGGACAACCTCCCGAGGATAACCAAACCCTTGCCGCAATCGGAGCAGAGATTACCGGGGAGTCTGACGAGGAATCGCTCGATGCGCTCCCAAGCGAGGAAGAATCCGCGGAGGCCGAAATGCCTGCCGTGGAATACGGCCCGCTTCCCAGCGCACCGGCTTCTGTGATCGAGGCCGAACCAAGCGACGACGAAATCGAAAGCACTCACCAGCCAGAAGAGGACGTCTATGGCTTCCTCGAAAACGACGATCCGGAAGAAGGCGACGATCCCTCCGGAAAAGACCTTGCCTCTCCACTGGCACCGTCTCCCTTTCTCACGCAGGAAGAGAGCGGCGAGCCTTGCGTTTCAACCGGCGCCCCGTCGATTCCCGCATCATCCCCGGCCGAAGCCCCTCCACCAGCGGATGTTTCCCCGCCACCGGATGCAAGCGTTGCGCCCGTCGTCCCTCCGGTCGAATTCCCGAGCATCCTGGACGCCCCCGTTTCAGGAACCGGGCCCGAGCCACAGGTCAGTGCGCCTGCGATCCCGCCGCAGGAAGGAAGCCATCTGCCTCCCCGTCGCTCCGCCGCTCCACCGGTCATCCCGGCGGGTAGCCCCGGGGCGTCATCGCTTCCACCCTCCCCCTCCACTCCTGCTGTCAAATCCGCGCCAGAGCCCGTCATCGACGACACGGAATTCGACTTCGATCCCATCGCCATCTTCCTCCAGGCGAGGGAATCGGAGGACGAAGCCGCCGATTCATCCGCTTGGAACGCCTCCAAACCGTCATCGCCGGGAGAAGCGCCCGACGACGAGCCGGCAATCGAAAATGAATCCGAGTCCGGTTCCGATTCCATCCGGGCAATTGAAACGGCCACCGTGGCTCCCCCCCGCAACGCACCCTGGGACGCGCCAAGCCAAGACGGCACGTTGGAAAGCGATACCGAATTGCAGGCACTTTTCGAGTCCCCCCTTCCCGGCGATTCCGGTCGCCCCAGGGCGAACATTCCGCAGCGAAAAAGCGCGCCCCCTCACGCGGCTCAGGTCACGAATCCTACTCCGTACCGTTCTTCGGTGACTCCCCACGCGTTCGCCCCCGCGCGAGAGGCAGTTGGCCAGGCTTCGCCCCCGAGCGAGGCACCTCCCGCATCGTCGCCTTTTCTCGTCGCGCCGCATGCCCATCCCGAAACGCCCCCCTCCCTCTTTTCCGGGGCCGTCTCCCCGGAGACGAAATCCCACAAGAAACGGAAATCCCTCCTCATTCAAATCCTTCTCGCGTTGACGATCCTAGCCTGTGTTGGCGCCGGCGTTTTCCTCTACTTGAATCCCGAGAAAAACCCATTCCTTCGCACCAACCACCACGACACCAACCAGCCGTCGCCCCTGCCCGTAACCCCGGTAAGACCCGACGGCTCCCTGCCCCAGGTCGGCCTTTCCGAACCTGCTGCCATTCCAACGCCCGCAGCGCCCGCAGCGCCCGAGGCCACGCCGATCGATTCTCCCCCGCCGATCGTGAATGCCACCGCTATTCCGCCCCTCACCACCGACGATCTCGCCTCCATCGTAAGGGCCCCGGAAAAGACACTCCTCGCTTTTCTCTCGGTCGCCAGTAACGAGGAGCGCCTTCAGCTTGTGCATCGCTCCGAAGGAATCTCCGAACGCATGGAGGCCCATTCCTCGCTCCATGGCGAGGGCCCCATCCCCTACTACGCGGCCGTTCCCAAACTGAGCGGAACCGTTCCCGGCACTTCCTTCGCCACCCACCTCTTCCTTGTCACCACGCCCTCCCAGCCGAACGGCTTCCCCGTTTCCATAGAAGACACCGAGGAAGGCTTTCGGGTCGATTGGGACGTGTTCGTGCAGTTCAACGACAATCTTCTCGAGTCCTTCCTCGAGGACTCGTCCGCTCCGCCGGCCACCTTCTTTGTCGTTCTCCGCCGCGGCCACTTCTTCGGCGAGGAGATCCCCCACCTCGACGAGAAACTCTGCTATCGCATCATCTCACCCATCTCTGCGGAGACCGAGCAATTCGCTTTCATCGACACCCGGTCCCCAGTCGGCGAAACGGCGGCGAAGACCCTCTCTTGGGGCCGCACCTTTCGTCCCGTCGTCCGCCTCGAATGGATTCGGGAAGGCGACGCCGCACCCTATGTCGCTATCGCGGATCTTGTTCGCACCACGTGGCGCGGAGTCGGGATCGGGGCGACCTCGGCGGAATAACTCAACAGAAGCCCCGCAATCGGCACCGTCCTTACCCTCCTTGCGGAACCGGAGGAGGGCACCCGCTTTTGGCGTTGCTTTTTTGTGTCCCCCTGCGCACTCTCCGCTAAAGTGGCCCCCGATGAAGAACTATACCCTCGCCCAACTCGATGAGATCCCGCCCATCCCTTGCCCCTGCGGGCAGTCGAGGCGTGGACTGACCGAGGATACAGACCGGGTGGCAACCATTCATCTCGTCGACATTCTGAAGGAGGCACGCACCCACTATCACAAGGCGATGCACGAGATCTATCTCGTGCTTGAGGGAGAGGGATACCTTGAACTCGACGGCGAGCGCGTTCCCGTTCGCCCCCTGACCTCCGTCCTGATCAAACCCGGATGCCGCCACCGTGCGGTAGGCGACCTGAAAATCATCAACATCCCCATCCCCGCCTTCGATCCGGAAGACGAATGGTTCGACTAACACCTCCACAATGAAACGCCTCCTCCTCCTCCTTTCCCTGCTGGGAAGCCTCGCGAGCATGGCCTCGGGCGCGACCCCGCTCGACTTCACCGTGGAAGCCATCGACGGGGGAAAGACCACGCTTTCCGCCTATGCGGGCGACGTTCTGCTCATCGTGAATGTGGCTAGCGAGTGCGGCCATACCCCCCAGTATGCGGGCCTGCAGCAGGTTTACGAGAAATACAAGGATCAGGGGCTGCGCATCCTCGCCTTTCCTTCGAATGACTTCGGTGGCCAAGAGCCCGGCACGAATGCCGAGATCAAGGAGTTCTGCGAAACGACGTATCAGACCGGTTTCGATCTCTTCGCCAAGGTCGCGATCAAGGACGGCGACGCGGTGCCGCTCTACCGGTTTCTTACCGAAGAGAAGACAAACCCGCGCTTCTTCGGTCCGGTGAAGTGGAACTTCGAGAAATTCCTCATCGGGCGCGACGGTGACGTCGTGAACCGCTTCCGCAGCGACGTGGAGCCCGACAACCCGGACTTCCTCGCCGCCATCGAGTGGGCCCTGATGGACGAAGGTGGCCGGGCCACCGCCCTTGCCACCAAACGGGGACCGCCCCCGTTGACGGAGTATCGCGGACGCGTGATCGCCCAGACGATGCACTGGCAGGGCGCGCCCTGGCTTCTGCGGGCTATGCGGGAGAACGAGGAGAAGACGTCGGTCATGCTCAAGGAACTCGGCTTGAAACCCGGCATGAATGTGGCCGACATCGGTTCCGGAAATGGCTTCCATACCCTTGAAATGGCGAAGATTATCGCCCCGAACGGCATCGCCTACGCAGTCGATATCCAGCCCGAGATGCTAAAGATGCTCCTCGGCCGCGCCGCGGAAGAGAAGGTCGCAAACGTGAAAACGATCGAGAATACCTTCTGGGACGCCCTGCTTCCGGAAAACACCCTTGATCTCGCCCTGCTCGCCGACGTCTATCACGAATTCTCCCATCCCGAGGAGATGCTCGCCAGCATCCGCAGGAGCCTGCGCCCCGGCGGACGCCTCGTCCTCGTCGAATTCCGCTCCGAGGACAAGAACGTTCCGATCAAGGAATTGCACAAGATGTCAAAGGAGCAGATCATGAGGGAACTGCCTCCCAACGGTTTCAAGCTCGTCCAATCCTTTGACGGACTTCCCTGGCAGCACCTCATGTTCTTCGAATCTACCGGCGATACTACACCTAACAAAACCACCGAACCCGCGCCATGAAACAAACGCTCCTCCTCCTCCTCACCCTCACCGCCCTTCCCCTTTCGACCCGAGCCGAGGAGACTGTCTCGCTTTTCGACGGCAAAACCCTCACCGGCTGGACGAGCAAGAACAGCGGTGAGCCGGGCAAAGGCTGGATCGTCGAGGACGGCACCCTCTTCCGCAAGGAAGGCGGCGGCGACATCTACACCGCCGAGGAATACGGCGACTTCGAACTGAGTATCGAGTGGAAGGTCGCCCCGAAGGCAAACAGTGGGATCAAATACCGAATGACCCGTTACGCCAACGGCTCTGTCCTCGGCCCGGAATACCAGGTGCTTGATGACGAAGGCCACGCCAATGGCAAGGATCCCAAGACCTCCGCCGGTTCCGCCTACGACCTCCTCGCGCCTTCGAAAACCAAGGAGTTGAAACCCGTTGGTGAATGGAACACGACGAAAATCGTCGCCCACGGCACGAAGATCGAGCATTGGCTGAACGGCACCATGATCCTCGCCTTCGACACCACCGGACCTGAATTCACCAAGGCGGTGTCGAAGAGCAAGTTCAAGTCCCTCGACAAGTTCGGCCAGAACGCCAAGGGCCGAATCATGCTCCAGGATCACGGCGACCAGGCCTGGTTCCGAAACATCACCCTGAAGAAGCTGGACTAGCTCCTCCTCTCAAGGCCGACAGCCCCACCGTTCGCCTTCCCCGCAGCGGGAATTGCGGGAATTGCCCGCGTCGCGGGAGCCGCTTCGCGCACAGACTTCGATGCCCTGAAGAAAGCGACAGAGGGCGTCCACGATGAGAGGGATTCCTCGTTCGGATTGCCCCGGCCGTTGCCCTGATGAAGAAACAGGGGCCCCGATTCCATCGAAAAGGAAGTATCCGAAGGACGTTCACCCGTCGCCCGGACGACGCCTCGCGCGCGAGGCGGTAATTGAAGAAGTCCCTCTACCCTACATCCCCTTCACCACCTCCACCAGATGCGCGGCAGTCATGCCGAGTTGCTCCATGACGGTGTCGCCGGGAGCGCTGATGCCGAAGCGGTCGATGGCGACGACCTGACCTTGGTCGCCCGCGTATTTCCACCAGAGTCCGGAGACGCCGGCCTCGATGGCGACGCGTCTTCTGCACGCGGTGGGGAGGACGTCTTCCTTGTATTCGGCGGTCTGCCGGTCAAAGCGCTCGAGGCAGGGCATCGAGACGACGCGGACGCCCGCGCCCAGTTCGCCGGCCGCGTCGACGGCGTGTTGCACCTCGCTGCCGGTGGCAAGGAGGATGGTCTCCAGCGGGCCGGTCTCGCGACGCAGGACGTAGCCGCCGCGGAAGACGCCCTCGCGGCGTGCCTTCGCGGGCTGATCGTTCTGCATCGGGACATTCTGCCGGGTGAGGAGAAGAACGGTCGGACCGTCAAGGCGCTCAAGGGCTGCCGCGTAGGCTCCCGCCGTTTCCTCGGCGTCGCAGGGACGGATGACGTCGAGATTGGGGATGACCCGCAGCCCGCTGCAGGTCTCGACCGGCTGGTGGGTCGGGCCGTCCTCGCCGACGCCCACCGAGTCGTGGGTGAAGATGTAAATGACGGGCAGATGCGAGAGCGCGGCGAGGCGGATCGACGGCCGGAGGTAGTCGGCGAAAACGGCGAAGGTGGCGCCGCTGGGGCGGAAGATGCCGTCGTAGGCGACGCCGTTGAGGATGGCACCCATCCCGTGCTCGCGAATGCCGAACCAGACGTTGCGTCCGCTCCAGTCCTTCGGGCCGAAGTCGCCGGAGGATTTGATGTAGTTCTTCGTCGAGCCGTAAAGGTCGGCACTGCCGCTGAAGAACATCGGGACGGCCTCGGCGACAGGCTGGATGACATCCCCACCGGAGACGCGGGTGGCGGCGGGCTTGGCGCCGGGATCGAATTCGGGAATGCGCTCGAGCAGGTCCCCGGGCACCGTACGGGCGAGGGCGCTGCTGAGCTGGGTGGCGAGGGACGGATTGGCGGCACTCCAGGCGTTGAAGGCCTTCTCCCACGCGGAATGGGCGGCCGCGAGCGATTCCTTGCGGGTGGCAAAGAATTCACGCACCGCGTCGGAGACGTGGAAGTGCTCGTCCGCGGGGAGACCGAGCCCCTTGCGGGCCGCCTCGGCAAAATTCGCGCCGCCCTCGCCATGGGCCTTCGCGGTACCGGCGACCTCGGGAATGCCGCGACCGATCTCGGTGCGCGCGATGATGAATTTCGGCTTGCCGTTGTCATCGGTCTTCGCTTTCTCGATGGCGGCAAGCACGGCATCGAGGTCATGGCCGTCGACGGTCACGACATCCCAGCCGTAGGCGGCGAAACGCGCGCCGGTGTCCTCGCTCTGGGTCTTGATCGCCATCGCGTCGAGGGTGACGTCGTTGGAATCGTAGATGAGGATGAGGTTGTCGAGCTGGTTGTGGCCGGCGAAGGACGCGGCCTCGGCGCTCACGCCTTCCTGCAGGCAGCCGTCGCCGGCAAGGCAGACGATGTGGTAGTCGAGGATCGTATGCTCGGCGGTATTGAACTTGGCGGCCGCCATTTTCGCCGAGACCGCGTAACCGACCGCGTTGCCCACGCCTTGACCGAGCGGGCCGGTCGTCGCCTCGACACCGGTCGTCATGAAGGATTCCGGATGCCCGGGCGTACGGCTGCCGAGCTGGCGGAAATTCCTCACTTCCTCCATCGAGAGGTGGTATCCCGCGAGATGAAGCCAGCTATAAAGGAAGATGCTACCGTGGCCGGCGGAGAGGACGAAGCGGTCGCGGTTCACCCATTTCGGCACGTCCGGGTGGTACCGGAGCGCCTCGCCCCAGAGCACGGCTCCGATTTCCGCGCAACCGAGTGGAAGCCCGAGGTGGCCGGAGCTGCATTGGTGGACGGCGTCGATGGCAAGGCCGCGGGCGGTGTTCGCGGCTTCGGAAAGGATGGCTTTGTTCATAATGGAAGAAGAGCGATGAGTGGGAACGTCAGGGATGAGTCAAACCGGGGGCGGGCGAGCGCCATGTTATCGGAAGCCGGGCGCGATTCAAGGTCGGATTTTCGGGGAGGGAGGCGCCGCCGCGTCGAAGGAGATCCGCAAGCCGACCGTTTGCCAGGCATTCTGGATCTCGAATTCAAGATCTTCCGGAGCGCGGCCACCGAGCAGGATCGCCAGAGCCTTTTCCGGAGGGCGACCGGCGGCGAGGGCTTTCAGGTAGGCCTTGATCCGCGCCGCGTCGCCGCTTCCATCGCGGTGGAAGAAGTGGGTCACCAGGACCAGCGCGCCGCCGTAGTGGAGCCGGGCTTCCTCGCCGAGTCCCTCGTTGGCTCCGTAGAATTCCTCGCGCCCGAAGCCGAGGAAGGCGCGCAAGGGCGGGAGCCGGAGTCCGTCGGGGCGGCGAAGAAAGGAGACGACCGATTGCGGACGGCTTTCGAAGGAAAAACGTCCGGTGCGGTAGGGGCTGGAGGCGAGGTAGTCGGCAAGGCCCTCGCGGTACCAGATGGGAACGTTCGTCTGGTCGGAAGCGGTGAGCTGGTGGACGAGTTCGTGGACGAGGGTGGCGTTTCCTTGCTCGCGGTTCAGCACCACGCGTCGCCCGACCACGCGCACGCCGAGGCTGGCGAGCGGAATGAGGACTTCGCCCGTCTCCCCGACATACAGGCCGGCCGATCCCGGATAGCCGCCCCCGCGGTAGTATTCCTCCTTCGTCTGGAAGACCCGCGTCCGGAAATGCGTCTCACCCTTCGGCGGCAACAACCGGTGGCCGAGCGGAAGCGCCGAAAGGGCGGCGTAAGTGGCCTCGAAAATCCGGGAAAACTCCAGCACCACACTCTTGGACATCCTGATGTCCGAAGTGAACTGAAAATGATCGCTCTGGTAAATGTATTCGTTCTTTTCCGCGTCCTCGCGAATGACGGAGATGGCGTCGCTGGCCTTGGCCTTCGCCTCCGATGGCCAGATTGCTTCCGCTTCCGCCTTCCGCCAGCGTGCGACATAGCGCGTATCGGTCTCGCTCAGCGTGGCGAGATCAAGCCGGAATTCCTCTCCGGCCGGGACGCGGAGGAGAACGCTGTCCGCGTCCGCATCAACGAGGACGGCGTCGAGGCGCCTCCCGTCAAGTGCCGTCCACGTGCGGGTGGGTTCACCGCTTTGCCCGGATGCGGGAATCGCCAACCAGAGGGTAGCGGTGAGAAACCGCACTGCGGAAATCCGATTTCTCCGGAGTCCTCGTGAAAGTGGAATCATGGCGATGAAAGGATGAACGCGACTACAATGACTGTTTTTCTATCCGGAGTCTGCTCCGGTGTCAATCTGGCTTCGGGAAGCGATTGGATTCCCCGAGTGGCCGTGATCGACGGTAAGCCATGTCTTACGTCCTTTGGGCGGATGGCTGGGGCGCGCTTCAGAAGCGGAATTCCGCGACGGCTCTATGGACGTCATCGACGATGAGGCCGTCGGCCCCGAAATCAATGCTCTTCCTCCAGCTTGAGGGTGTTGATCCGAAATAAGTCCATACCTCGATGTCCGGCACCTTTCTCGTGACCTCGCGAATCAGGCCAGCATTCAGGAACATTTCCGGCAGCGTAAGATAAGCGAGATGCGGCCCCAGTTTTTCGCACCGAGTGACGATGAAACCATTTCCGAAAAGATAACGGATTCGATTTCCCTCCTTCGTCCAGCCGGCGGCGTAGGCCAACGCATAGCCGCTAACCTTGTATTCCGCGACGATGTCGAACGTGCCCTGCACGATCACGCGCCCCGCTTCCGGAGCGTAGCCATGGTCGCCCAGAATGGAGATGATCTCTTCGGAAATATGGGGCACTTTGACATCCAGCAGCCACCGGAATGTGCCGCCAGACGCCGGAAAGTGTTCGAATAGTTGTCTCAGGGAGAGCAACTGGTCCCCGGGAGCGCAGGGGCCCTGAATCGCGCGAAGCTCGTCGTAGGAAAGGAACTCGACAGCCCTTTCTTTGCCTTTATATCCTGTGATTCCGGACTCGATCAACCATCGGTCGATCGTCTCGTCGTGCAAGACGACCAGTTCGCCGCCGCGGCACTGACGAATGTCGAATTCGATCCAGTCAACCTCCGCGGCGATGGCATGATCGATCGCTCGCACCGTATTCTCGCGGCCCCCGTCGGAGCCCCGGTGTCCGATGATGGCCGGTCGCTTGTTCGTTTGCACCGCAGCCGGTTGGTTGAAACCCAGAAACCGTTGCAGCGCACTGAGGGGCTTCGAGCGTTCCGGCGTGATATTGAATCGAACGATCGCCAGAGTCATCGGTGCCATGAGGCACAAGGCGAAAAGCAGGGTGAACATCTTCCACCACCTTCTCAGCAGGCCACCGACTTTCGAAAGGAGCATCGGACAGCCTAGGCGGATAGTGGGGAAAAAGGAAATCTGGAATTCCAAGCCTTTTCAAATAGGATCGCCCATTGGTTCCCTTTCCCCGGGGCAACGAGCCACCCTCTCCCGCTACAGGCAGAAAGTGGTGGCGCGCGCGGCCCGGATACGCTAGAGCTTCCTCCCCCGATTTCCGATCCATTTTCCAGCAAAGCACCCATGTCCTCCGATTCCGAAACGCGCAAACTCACGATTGGCCTCCCGTCGGGCAGCCTGCAGGAGCCGACGCTCGATCTTTTCCGGAAGGCCGGTTATCCGATCTATGTCTCGTCCCGCTCCTACCGCCCTTCGGTCAATGATCCGGAGCTGGAGCTCCGCCTGCTCCGCGCCCAGGAAATCGGGCGCTATGTCGATCACGGCTTCCTTGACTGCGGCATCACGGGTCGGGACTGGGTGAAGGAGAACGGTGCGGTGGTCGAAGTGATCTGCGATCTCCCCTATAGCAAAGCCACTTCCGCGCCGACGCGATGGGTGGTCGTCGTGCCCGAGGATTCCCCTATCCGCACCCTTGAGGATCTGGAAGGAAAGCGCATCGCGACCGAGGCCGTCGGGCTGACCCGGCAGTTCCTCGAGGAGCGCGGCGTCAAGGCCGAGATTGAGTTCAGCTGGGGCGCCACCGAGGTCAAGGTGCCCGAACTTGTCGACGCCATCGTCGACATAACGGAAACAGGCTCATCCCTCAGAGCCAACAAGTTGCGAATCGTGGAGACTCTCATGGAATCATACCCGCAGCTGATCGCCCAGCCCGCCGCGATGAAGGAGGATTGGAAACGGGAGAAACTCGAACGCATCGCCATGTTGCTCCAAGGCGCTCTCGCGGCGCGGGACAAGGTCGGATTGAAGATGAATTTGCCCGAAAATCAGTTGCAAAAGCTGCTTGAGTACATACCTTCGCTCCGCAATCCGACCGTGGCGTCCCTTGCCCAAGAGGGCTGGGTCGCCGTCGAAACGGTGATCGATGAACGGGTAGTTCGCGAGATCATTCCCCAACTCAAAGCGCTTGGCGCTGAGGGAATTATTGAGTATCCACTCAACAAAGTCGTCCACTGATTCCACGTCGCTTGCGACAGACCGCGTTCCGTCCACTTACCGGAAACGGACCGCTCCTGAAAATACCACCGGAAACATCACACATCCCCGATTCGTCCATCACCTATGGGTTCGCTCAAAAAGAGAAGAAAGACCAAGATCAATAAGCACAAGCGACGCAAGCGCATGAAGGCCAACCGCCACAAGAAGCGTTTGCGTTACAAGTCTTAGCCTTTTAGGATTGGGCATGAGTCCATCGCAACGGGGGTTTCGCGTTGCACGGGGATGTTGTAGGGGTTCCGCTGAAAGAGCGGATTCCCTTCACCGCATTCTTGTGCGCGCGTTTGTGACACTCATCTCCGGGCTTGGATTATGGGGGGCGCAGCCCGTCACGCTGCGGGCCGAGAGCCCTGAGGCGGGAGAGGTGGCCGAGGATCTCCGGCTTTCGGAATCGGCCCGTAACAAGGCACAGGCGCTCGGACTTTACTACAAGGGTCTCCTGCTGGAGGCCGCGCTGAAAATTCCGGAACAGATCGAGTGCTATCAGGAAGTGCTCCGCCTTGATCCGGCGAATGCGGCGCTGGCGATGGAAACGGCGAACCTCTGCGCCGCCTACGGACGCTTTGAGGAGGCGGGAGATCTTCTGGAGAAGAACCTCTTGCTCAATCCCGGCAATCCTGAAGCGCACCTGAATCTCTCCCGCTTCTGCGATACCTATGCGAACGGCGATGCGGCCATGAGGAAGAGAGCCCTCACGCTGGCGGAGGAAGCCCTTGAGGCGTTCCCGCGGGATCCCGATGTCTGCCAATACCTCACCGAACTGCTTCTTGAGCGAGGCATGAAGGAGGAGGCCCGACAGGTTTTCGAAGACACGGTGGCCGTTGCCGAACCTCTCGAAGAAGCCCCATTCTGGCTGCGGATGGCGGAGATCGCCCGCAAAGTCCTATCCAACGAGCGCGACCGCGTGAACGGCCTCTATGAGAAGGCCTTGAAGTTCGCCGGCGACGATCTCGAAGTATCGAAGAGCGTCGGAGACTATTTCAGCACGACCCGGCAGTATCCGAAAGCCGGGGCAATCTACGAGACCCTCATCACCGCCCATCCGGACGCCCTCGATGTCCGGGAACGCCTCGTCCACGTCCTGCGCACCCTGGGTGAGAAGGACCGCGCGCTCGCGGTTCTCGAGGGCCTTGTCGCCATCGATCCCCTTAACGAGAACACCCGGCAGCTCCTCGCCGAATTCTACCAGGCCCGGGGCGAAAGCGAAAAAGCGATCATCGAATTCGAGCATATCCTCCGAATGAAGGACGGGAAAGTCGAGGATTACGAGCAACTCGCCGACCAGATGATCGAAGCCGATCTTCTTGACGGTGCCGAACTCCTTCTCGTGCGCGCACGGCTGCGATATCCAGATTCGCCCATCCTTTCCCACAAGCTCGCCATCGTGCTTTCCTATCTCAATCGGCCCACGGAAGCGCTCGCCCAGTGGGACAAGACCACCGAGCTTGCCGAGCGCCACGACAACGACCTGCTGTCCTCCGAATACTACCATTATTACGGCGCAGCGGCCGAAGCCGCGAAGGAATACGATCGCGCCGCCGACTACTTTCGAAAGGCGATCGATTTGGTTCGCCAATCGGATGATGAGTCAGGCGCGGCCAAGTCGCTGAATAACCTCGGTTACATGTGGCTGGAGCAAAACATCAACATCGAGGCCGCCGGTGAACTCATTCAGCGGGCCATCGCCCTGGAACCGGACTTACCGGACTACATCGATAGCCTCGGTTGGTTCCACTTCCGCGGAGGCCGGTTCGAAGAGGCGCTCGCCCAGCTCTTGAAGGCCGAGCAGTTGCTCTCGGAGCCCGACCCAGTGGTTCTCGACCACATCGGGCAAACCTACCATGAACTCGGGAGGAACGAAGATGCCGTTCGCTACTTCAAACGCGCCCTCGAACTCGCGCCCGAAAGCGCGGAAATCCAGGCACGCATGGAGACCATCGAGGCGCAATCCGCTCCGGTATCGGAGCCGACCCAATCCTCCCCTGCCGCAGCGGAGGCAGCGGAGAAACCGAAGGAAAAGGCCGCCTGAGCCGAGATGCCGGAACTCGCCGAAGTCGAATTCTACCGCAAGGAATGGGATCCCGGACTCGGGCACAAGGTTCTGCGCGTCCACGCGAATACCGGGGCCCGCGTATACCGTGACGACGCGTCGCCCAGCGCGATCGCGCCCGCCCTCACCGGCAGGATCTTCCGCGCTTCCCATGCTCACGGGAAGAACCTGCTTTTCGCCTTCTCCGGGGGACTCTGGCTTGGCGGCCATCTTGGCATGAGCGGGAAACTGCTGGCCAAGGTTGCGGACTATCCACCCGAAAGGCACGACCATCTCGTCCTCTTCTTCCGTCACGTGTCCCTTGTCTTTTCCGATTACCGGATGTTCGGGCGCCTTCACCTTCACCGAAGCAAGATCGAACCCGAGTGGTGGCGCGCCCTCCCTCCCGCGATCCTTTCGCCGCAATTCTCAGCCGACCTCGTGCAGTCCTCGCTGGCAAAACGCGCCCGCTCTCCGATCAAGGCGGCCCTCCTCGACCAGTCGCTCTTTCCCGGCATCGGCAACTGGATGGCCGACGAGATCCTCTGGCGCTGCGGCCACTATCCGGGGACGTTTTGCAGCACCCTGACAAAGCCCGAAATCCGGGAATTGTGGAAGACCACCCGCAGGATCAGTCGCGATGCCGTGCGTATCATCGGCTCCGACTGGAGCGATCCGCCCGAGACCTGGCTCTTCAACCACCGCTGGAAGAAGGGCCACCTTTGTCCGCGCTGCCGCACCCCGCTCGCCCGCGACGAGATCGCGGGCCGCACCACCTGCTGGTGCCCCAAATGCCAGGGCGAACATTAACCCTAACATCATCATGAAACACAGGAGAACCTGGCAGGAGAAACTCGAGGACGACAAGGATCTTCCGAAGACCCTGCAGCTCGACGATGACAAGGCCCGGCGCTGGGGCGGGCACACGATGATCGTTCCGGCACCCCGCGAGGTCGACGCCCTCATGAAGCGCATTCCGAAAGGCAGGCTCGCCACCCTCAACGATCTCCGCGCGCAGCTTGCCGCCGCGCACGGCACCGAAACCGCCTGTCCGATCACGACCGGCATCTTCGCCTGGATCGCCGCCCACGCCGCCGAGGAAGCCGCCCGCGAGGGCCGCAAGCGCGTCACGCCTTACTGGCGTCTCCTCAAGGTCGGCGGTGAGCTGAATCCGAAGTATCCGGGCGGCCTCGAAGCAATCCGCGCCCTCCTCGAAGCCGAAGGCCACACCGTCGAACAGCGCCGCAAGCGGTGGTTCGTAACGGACTACGAGAAGGCGTTGGTGTTGCTCTAGAAGACCGCCATCGATAGCGGGGGGGGCGAAAACATTGGATTGCCCAGCCCTTCCCTTCGAACCATCCATGCGGGATCTCCGGCACACGGCTCCCCAATCAGCAATTCGCGCTGAACCAGATGTTCCCCCCTTCAAGGGCGACAGGCAGAGGTTCACGCGCGTTGCGGTCGATTGGATTCGCTCCACGTTGCTTCCCACCCGCCCTCGCGCCGAGACAGTTTCCCTTTGGACGTCAACTTTCGTTTTCCACCCAGAGGGTTGTGCTGCCCGACAGCGCACGAAACCGGAGATGTTCCCGCTGAATACCCAAAACTTCGAACTTACCCCCTACTTCCCCACGTAAGCCTCGAAGTAGCCGATCATCATCTCGTCCCAGGTCTGGTCGCCATGGCGGACTTCCTTGGTCGGGTCGGGGTTGGCGGGGTTTTTCGCGCTGTTGTCGTACCAGGCGGTGGCGCGGATCTTCGAGCCCCACGGGGCGAAGACGGGTTCGGCGAGCTTGTAACGCATCTGCCAGTTGAAGTCGTAGCGGGGGATGTCGATCAATTCGACGGAACGACCATCGGCGTAGATGAGATCGTAGCGGAACGCCTTGCCGCGAAGGTGAGTGTGCGGGGCGAAGGAGAGGAGGGTGCCCGGCACCTTGACCTTGTATTCGGCGACGACCTGATGGTTGTCCGCGCCGGGCGGGATGACGAATTTCGTCGTCGCGGCCGAGAGGGTGTGGATCTCGTGCTCGGGTTTCCGGTCGTAGAAGACGAAGCCCAGCTCGGTTTGGTCGGTCGTCGCCTTGCCGTTCGTCGTGTAGTGCAACTGGAAGACGAGGGTCTCGCCGGCGGGGAGGAGTTTCCCGAAGCCTTCCTCGAAGACGGAGGTCGTTTCGCCGGGGACGAGGCCGGTGTAGTAGCCCTGCAAGCCGCCGCCGAGCAAGTCCGCCGCGCGGAAGACGAGCGCGTGGTGGACGACCTGGGGCGCGGTGGGACGGAGTTCCATCGCCTTGACCCAACGGTCTTCCTTGAGCGGATTCGTCACCTTGACGTATTCGTATTTCACTTCGCCCTCCGCGGGGATCCTGATCGGCTTCGGAAGCTGGAGGACGAGATCGGGCGTCCCGATCTGCCAGTCCGCGGACCAATCGAGCGGCAGCGGGGCGTCCTTGCGGTCGCCTTCGGGCGTGCCCTTTTCGATCCACGCGAGAAGGTCGGCCTCGTCCCGCGCGCTGAGTGACTTATCGTTGAGCCATTTGCCGGGCTCGTGCTTCACGCCCCACGGCGGCATGATCTGGTCCTCGATGACATAGCGGATCATTTTCCGCTTCGCCGTCACCTGCGCGTAGGTTTCGAGCGGGAAGGGAGCGGCCCCGTCCGCGCGATGGCAGGTCTGGCAGTTGTTCTGGATGATCCGGCTGATGCGGTTGTGGTAGGTCACCCCGCTCCCGGTAGCGGCAGGGTCGGGCTCCTTCGCGTCCGACTCCCCGTGCTCGGCCACACAACCGGGGGCGGTGGTGGCGGGAATGGCGACGACATGCTGGTCGAGGACCGCCCGCACGGCGTCGCGCAGGTAGTGGTGCTCGGGGGCGTTCTTCTGGTAGCCGATGCCGTATTGGTCATCGATGGCTCCGCGGTAACGGAGCGTGCGGGCCTTATCGAGAACGAAGACCTCGGCGGTCGTGCGCAGGCGCAGGGCACGGGCCAATGTGCCTTCGGGATCCTGCGCGAGGAGTCCCTTGTGGCCGTGCTCGGCCATGTCCGCCTTCAATTCCGCGACCGTGTGCGCGGTGCCGGGAAAGAGATAGACGAAGGAAACGTCCGCCGCGAGCAGGGCGAATTCCTCCTGCAAGGACTTCAGGCGCGGCGCGTATTTCTGGGAGACCGGGCAATCGAGATCCCGCCAGACGAGGATGATCGCCCTCGGCTTGATGTTTTCGATCGCGCGCGTCTGGCCGGACTCATCGACGAACGAGAGGCTTCCGAGCATTTCGCCGACCCGGAGTCTCGCGCATTCGTCCTTGTCCACGATGACGGGAGAAACCCGCACCGCTCGTGATTCTGTATCCGCCGCCGCCGAGCGCGCGGGTTGGGGAATGGCGGCCATCAACCCGATCAGGACGACAGGCAGAGCTAGGGCGAAAGTCAGGAGCGGCTTCTTCATGGCACTTCGGAGGAATACGTTCTGAAACCCCCGATTCTTTCAAAAGTTACTTCCAGCCGGCCGCCAGTTCGAACTCCGAAACGCGGTAGTAAGGCAGCCAGGCGAGGCCCACCGCGTTCACCGTGATGTTCTTTTTCAGCGGCGTGACCTTGACCGTTTCCAGCACCTCCGTCATCGGATCGAGGGCGTTGCGAGCATGGTCGATTTCCTCGCGGAGTTCGGCGTCGAGGCGGGCGAGCTGCTTGTCGAGATCCTCGACGCGATCCTCGGCGACCTGCGCCTGTCGGCTCTGCGTCCAGGCGTTCCCAGCCCGGGTGGCGCTGGAGGAGGCGCTCCGGCTGGTTTTCCTCCCGAAAAGCGCGCCGAGCAGCGTCTTGCCGATTGTCATCGCGGTATCGACTTTGGCCGAAGAGGCTTCCGCCTTCTCCCGTTCCAGCGTCCGGGCCGCGCTTTTGCGGTCGTCTTCGAGCTTGCCGATCTGCTTCGCGTATTTCTCGCGCAAGGAATCGACGAGGGCGTCGCGCTTCTGCCGCGCGGCGTCCTGGAGTCGCAGGCGGAAGTCGGTTTCCTCCTCGTCGGGTCGCGAGTAGACATCGAGTCCGGGCGAGCGGAAAACATCGAGCCCGCATTCGCTGTAAGCGTAATCGACGAACTCACGGCTCCACTGGGTGTAGTTCGTTCGCTCGCGCGCGATCTCCGGAAGCTCGGCGAACGTGCAGGGCTGGTGCGGCACCGCACCGAGCGACGCGGCCGCGCCGGTGAAAGGAAGATTCGTTTCCCACTCGATCTCCCCCGAGGCCGCGTTGACCTTGTTGAGGCGCAGCACCGTCTTGCGGCCGTCGACGTTGATCTTCGCATCGGAAATGTAGATCTCCGCCTCGCGCAGGATGGCGGGGACGTAGACGAGTTCCGCTTCCTCCCGCGGCGAGACGATGGGGAGAAAATACTGGCTGATCGCTCCGTGGAGATCGGGGCGGCCGTCGTTCGTGGCCGTGTTCGCGGCGGGAGTCGGCTCCGGCTTGGGTGCGGGCGTGGCCATGGTCGGCACCTCGTCCGACTTCACCGTTCCGCCCGGTGCAGCGGCCGCGCTCTCCTGACGGCCGGCCTTCTTCGGGTCCATCAGTTTCTTGATCTGCGTGCGCGTCATAGGCCCCCGGAGGTAGGACAGGACCCAGCGGACATGGAAGGTGACCGGCGCGTCCTCGTTGACGTTGTTCATGAGGAAAACCCGCGCGCCCAGCCCGGCCAGCGTCTGCTCCATCGCGGCACGGTTGAAGGTGCTGCCCTGGGTGGTCGCCGCGCCTTCGAGACCGTCGAGCACGCGCATCTTGTCGCGCTCGGTCTGGAGTCGGCCGAGGAACCACGTTCCCATGTTCGAGAGCGCCTTGTAGTCGAGATCGACCGGGTTCTGCGTCGCGAGCACGACCCCGAGCCCGAAGGCGCGTGCCTGCTTGAGCAGGATCATCATCGGCTTCTTCGAAGGCGGATTCGCGGTCGGCGGGAGGTAGCCGTAGATCTCGTCCATGTAGAGGAGCGCGCGGAGGCTCGTCGTGCCCGATTGCGCGCGCATCCAGGCCAGCGTCTGGTTGAGCAGGAGCGAGACGAAGAACATGCGCTCGGTATCGCTGAGGTGCGCGATGGAGAAGATGGAGATACGCGGCTTGCCCTCGGGGGTGTGGAGCATTCGCTTCATGTCGAGCGGCTCGCCGGTGAGCCAGGTCTGGAAGCCGGGCGCGGCGAGGAGATTGTTCATCGCCATCGCCAGTTCGAAGCGCTTTTTCTCCGGATAGAACGATTCGACATCGAGCACGCCGACCTTGTCGAAGGGGGGGGCCTGGATCTGCATGATGAGCTTTTCCAGATCGAGATTCTGCTCGTTCTGCCAACTCGTGCTGAAGATGGTCGAAAGGAGAATGTGTTCGCGGCTCTGGATCGGATCGGCATCGATCCCGAGCAGCGAAAGAAGACTCGTCACCGTCGTCTCGATGCGCTCGCCGAACAATTCGCCATCGTCGATGATCTCAAACGGCGGCGCCTCCAGTGAACTGAGAATCGAGACCGGAATCCCCGCGTTGCTCCCGGGGGTGAAGATGTTGATGTCGACGCATTCGGTGAACTTCCGGATGCGTTCCCCGTCCTGCCCCCATTCGCCGAGCCCCTTTCTCCAAAGATCCGCCTGCCCCTGCGCGAATTCGTCGGGAGATTTCCCCTTGCGCGCCGCGTCCTCTTCGTTGATCCAGGGCCGGAAGTCCTCGCCGCGCAATTCCGGGAAGGTCAGCATGAGGTTCGCGATATCGCCTTTCGGATCGATGACGATGGCCGGAATGCCGTCGATGGCGGCTTCCTCCAGCAGGGCGAGGCAAAGCCCCGTTTTCCCGGAACCGGTCATCCCGAGGACGACGCCGTGGGTGACAAGATCCTTCGAATCGTAGAGCACCAGCTCGTCCTGAAGTTCCTTTTTTCCGAGGTCGTATTCGCGGCCCAGATAAAAGGCCCCAAGGCGTTCGTAATCGTCGACGTTGATTTCCATGGTTTCTAAGGGGATGAGCTAGCGGGGAACCTCGACGGTGAGGAGCTTCGAGATTCCGTTCTTCGATTGATGGCCCGGCAGGGACTGGTCCGCCGCCGCCCGGATCGTATGGGTGCCGGGATCGACGGGGCAAACGAGGGCGTCGTTCCAGCGCCGGGTGGGAGTCAGTTCCATCGAGACCAACGTACGCCCGTCCACCTCCAGGCGGACGCGCGCCAGACCACCGCGCCGCACCGTGGCTTCGAAGTGGACGGTCACACTCCGAGGACCGACCTCGATCTCGCGGATGCGGACCTTCGGCATGTAGGCGGCGTGTGAACCCAGTCCGAAAAGCCCCGCGCGGGGAATCGCCCGTGGTCGCACGCGGCCGGCTCCGGGCCGGGCCTCGGCGATGACGCCGAGCATTAGGACGAGAACCACGGAAAGGAGGATGCGGGAGGATTTCATGGCCGAAGGAATTGCGGTGAGGCTAACACACCCCCGCCCGACCGTCAGCGAAAATGCGTGCAATTCCCCGATCCGGGGGCGTAATCTGAAAGGATGAGAGCCTTCCTGACCACCGCCTTTTGCCTCATGGCGTTTCAGAGCGTTTGCGCGCTCTACCTCAAGCCGGATCTGACGAAGGTGCCCGTCGACAAGCTCATCGAGAATCTGGAGGAAAGGACGACCGGCAAATCGGCTGCGACCGAGGACTGGCATCATCTCGCGCGGGCCCATGCGATGGCCTACGCGTGGAAGTTGTCCCGCAAGGAAAAGGTCGAAGTCGAGAAGAAGTCCCAGCAGCCGTGGTTCGGGTTCGAGCCGTTCTACGTGCCGTTCAAGATGACCAAGGAAGCCGAGGATGTTGCGGCCGAAGCGCTTGCCCGGGGCCATCTTGACAAGGCGATCACCGCTTACGAGAAGGCCTTGGAATCGAACGCGGACGTGGGCACGATCCGTCTCGGCTATGGCTGGTGCCTCGAACAGGCGGGAAAGAAAGAGGACGCGATCACCGCCTACCGGGCGGCGATAAAGTCCTTCTGGAAGACGGACGCCACGTATACGGGCGGAATCGGGCCCATCGCGACCGTGGAGGCGGCGGGCTATCTCGCCCCCTTGCTCGACCCGAAAAAAGACGCGCGTGAGATTGCTGACCTGAAGGCGAAGGTGGCCAAGCTTGAAGCCGCTCCCCGCGCCATCACTCCCATCGCCGTCGCCCTGGGTGACGGAGCGACTCCGGGTGACATCCTCGCGCCGGACAGCTCAGTTAAATTCGATGCGGATGGTTCCGGTCGTCGTGAGAACTGGACGTGGATCACCCCCGAGGCGGCGTGGCTGGTCTATGACCAGGACGGAACCGGCCGGATCGATTCCGCGATCCAGATGTTTGGCAACCGGACGTTCATGCTTTTCCTCGACGATGGCTACGCCGCCCTGCGTCTCCTCGACCAAGACGGCGACCAGCAATTGAAAGGCGCGGAGCTGGAAAACCTCGCGCTTTGGAACGACCGGAACAGCAACGGAACGAGCGATCCCGACGAAGTGCGCGCGGTCGGAGCCTACGGGATCGAAAGCATCGCGACTTCCTCGGAATCCCATCCCGACGGCATCCTCTTCGCTCCCTCCGGAGTCCGCTTCCGCGACGGATCAACGCGCGCGACTTTCGACGTGATCCTCGAGCGGCGATGGAGTCCCCGGTAAGCCGGGCCGACAAGTCCCCACACGGATTGACGACACGGAGGTTACCGACTTTGGTTCAAAGCTTGCGGCCCACTGTTCCCGCCCAGGTTTCCGACCCCGACGAACAACCCTCTTAGTGCTTGGCAAGCCCTCCGGCCTCCTCGCCCCAGATTTCCTTCACCCGGGCGTCGCGTCCGCAGCCATTACGGTAGTATTTGTAGCGGAGCCCGTTCTTCTTGGAGTAATCCTGGTGATAGGCTTCGGCGGGCCAGAACCGGATGAGGGGAACGATCTCGGTGGCGACCGATTTTCCGAATTGCTCCGCGACGGCGGCTTTGGTGGATTCGGCGACGGTTTTCTCGTTGCCGTTCGAATAGAGAAGGGCCGACCGATAGGATCGCCCGGAGTCGCAGAACTGCTTGTCAACGGCGAAAGGATCGATGGTGCGCCAGAACGTATGGACGAGTTGCTCGTAGGTGACCTTCGCGGGATCGTAGCGCACCTCGACGGCCTCGGCGTGGTCGCCATGGTTCTTGTAGGTCGGGTTCTGAAGGTCACCGCCGGCATAGCCTGAGATCACCTCGGTGACACCGGGAACGTGTTCGAAGTCACTCTCGACGCACCAGAAGCAACCGCCCGCGAAATAGGCGGTGGCGCCACCGGACGCGACGTAGGTGGCGGTCGGGGTAATGGACTTCTCAGGAGCTCCGCACCCGGCAAACCCCGCCACGACGGCTCCGAGCGCAAGGAGAAGGAAACGATTTGGGCGTTGCATGAGGGTGAGAGGAAACCGTGACGGATTTGTTCCCACCGAATCGCACCCCGTGGGATCCGACAGCCTGGACAGTGAACACTCCCGTTCGTTTCCGTTCGACCGCCTTAGCGGATGAATTTCAACACGTCCTTGGATTTCGCGGAGACGGGCGTGCCATTCAACGCGTAACCGTCCCCCTCCCGGGAATACCCGACGGGCGCACCGGACACCGGTGCGGCAAGATCCCCGGGCACAGAATCCAGGTAATCCGGCACAAGCTGTTCCAAGCCCGTCGGGAACGTTCCCTGCGCCCGCCGGTATCGTTCCAGGGCGACAGCGGCTTCCATCATACGGCGATGCATCTCGGACTCCAGGATCCTGCCGGATACGGTTCCAGTGGCCGGTATCGCCTGCGCGGCGAATACCGATCCAAAGGAAAACCAATTTCGCGCGACGAGCTCTTGCTCCAATCGATCCCCTGCCAGTCGGATCGCCTCGACGTCCCGCTCCTTGAGGGGCTTGATCGCATAGTCATACATCCATTGAACCGCCGTCGCCTTGTTACGATAATAAATTCCATCGGGAATCAAGTAGGCTAGAGCCGCCGATGCCGGGTTCCGTCCACCACCATAAATCCCGAACGCGTCCAATCGCTCTCCTTTGGGAAGCCGCAACATTTCGTCGTAGATGCGGGCCATGGAAGCCATTTCCCCGCGGAACATTTTCAGTCCCTCCTCGAAACCATCCCCTTCACCAACTCTCACCTGCATCCAGCGCAAGTCGTCCTCCGTCCAGCATTCCTCGCGTAGAATATCAGGCAATCGGGCTTCGAGAATCGCACGGATGGTAACGCCCACCAAGCCATTGATCAGAGTTCCATCGGCGAACGCGCAATCGCGGCACTGGAAGAGGATTTCGAGACTCTCGCGGGCCAACTTTCGGTCACCCATCCGTGCCGCCGCGATGGCACGGAGGGACGTGAGTTTTGCCAAGCGCTGAAGAATCCCCAAATGGGCAACGTTAAGTTCCCATACCTTGCGCCTCTCCAGACGCTCCTGGATCGGTGTGGCCGGTTGCGAGAAGGGGCGTTTCGCAGCCGCCGGCAACTCCTCAAACAGTGCCGCATCCGCATCGAGGAGTTTCAAAACGAGTTCCTCCGGTTGATCGCCCAGCTTTCCGATGCCTTCGTTGTTCGCATCCGCAATCACCCAATTCGAGAGATCGAGCGGCTCGCCTTCGACTTGATACGGAGTCTCCGGTCTGAAGTCCGGAAGCGCGGAGAATCGCTGATGCTTGAGCTCCAACGAAGGCGAGGAGGGTTGAAGTTCAATCCCCTTCAATGCCGGCGTCCCCATGAAATTCTCCTCATCGGGCACCGGCGGGGCGAAGAAGGATTCGAAGTCGAGCGACTCCCCGGCGTCGGCGAGCATCTTCTCGACATCTTGCCAGCGGTCGTCCGCACCGCGTTCCTCGATGGCGACGGCCAAGGCTCCGATGCTGCCGATGCAGAGGAAGGGCAGGATGAGGAAAAGGAACCACTTCGAGGTCGCGAGCATCATGAGGGCTCCGGCGAGGCGATTCTCCTTTTCCTTCACTCCCGAAGCCACGACGTTGGCGTTTTTCAGGACGCGTTCCTTCAATCCCGCCGGTGGATCGCGCAGTTCCTGGGCTTGGAGTTTTGCTTCGAAGTGTTTCATGGGTGTTGGCCAGTCGATGCTGGTGGCTCATGTTTGATCTCGTCGTAAACCGGACGCAGGAGCTGCCGGAGTTTTTCCAGGCCGTAGCGGTAGCGGCTCGCGATGGTGTTCTCGGAGACACCGCAGACCTTGCCGATTTCGCCGGTGCTGAGACCGCCCCAGAGCCGGAGAAAGACGGCGCTGCGCTGCTCTTCGGGCAGGGAGGTCAGCGCCGATTCCAGACTCTGGCGGAAGCATTCGGCATCCGGGTCCGCGCCCTCGCGTAGAAGCGGCGTTTCCAAGGCCTCGGCCCGCTCCCTCCGGGATCGATCGCGCCGCGCGTTATCGACGGCCAGATTGTGCGCCATGCGAAAGAGGAATGCCTTCACATTCGCCACCCGATCCAGACAGCGCGGATTCCTTGCGAGTTTGACGAACGTGTCCTGGAGAAGATTGGCCGCGTCCGCCTCACGGCGGGTCAGGGAAAGCAGGTAGCCGTAAAGCGCCTTCGCATACTCGTCGTAGAGCGCTTCGAGTTGTTCCTGGTCGATCATTACGGGAAAGACGCGCCCGAGCCGGAATTCCGTCTAAAAAACGCGCGTTTCCGCCTTCGTAGTGGGGCCATCCTGGCCCTACATCTCCCCGTGGGGGCAGGATGCCCCCACTACGTCGGCACCGCTATTTCTTCTTCTTTTGTTTCGCCTTCTTCCCCGCTCCCGCGAAGTAGGCCTCGCGTTCCTCGGCTGTCATGAGAACGAGCGGCTTGGCGGCCTGGCCGAAGGGATTCGGAATCTTCGCCTCGGGCGAGCGGAAGACGTAAGGCTTCCACGCCTCGACGGTCCGTTCCCAGTCTTCAAGCGAGCGCGTGGGATAGACCGCCGGATACCCCCCCTTCCGGAAAGCCTCGGTCGGCCCCGTGTCGCCAATCGCATCCCGCCATCTCGCGAGTTCGGCGAGCAATTCCGCCTTCGTCTCCACATGAGCCGGATCATCGGCGAGGTTCTTCACTTCGTAGGGATCCGCGCGGAGGTCGAACAACTCGTATTCCGGTTTCGTCGGGGCCATGAAGGCGGCTTGCTCGGGAGTCAGCTCGCCCTTCAGATTCATCAGGTTCAGAAGCGCCAAAGTCGGATACTGCGCCTCCTTGTAAGCGCTGAACTGGCAGTAGGCCCGCTCGGGCATCAGGTTGTGGATGAGCTTGAAATCCCGGCTCCGGATCGCCCGCATCGCGTCATGCGTGTCGTCCATCTTGTCCCGCGCGGCGAAGATGTACTTCCGGCCCTTCAGCGCCCCCTCTTCGAAGAGATTCGCGCCGGGCATCGCGTATCCGGGATCAACCCCGGCGGCAGCCAGGACACTGCGGCTGACATCGAGACTCGTCACCAGATCGTCGGCCACCGTTCCCGGTTTGACCTTCCCCGGCCAGCGGACGATGAGCGGAACGTGGAGGCCGCCGTCGTAAAGGAACTGCTTCCCGCGCGGCATGCACCCGCCGTGATCGCCGATGAAGAACACAAGCGTGTTTTCAGCGAGGCCCTCTTTATCCAGACGTTCGAGAAGCGCACCGACCTTCCGGTCCACGTTCTGCATCGCTTCCAGACCCGAAGCCCAGTCGCGGCGCGTGAATTCGTTGTCGGGATAATACGGCGGGATCTCGACGTCCTTCGGATCAATCGGGCGCTTCGGATCGCGCGCCCAAGAGCGGTGCGTTTCATGGAAGGTCATCTGTGCGAAAAACGGCTGCCCATTTTTCCGCCCACCCCAGTCTTTGCCCTCGAACAGCTTGCCCTCCACGACGAAATTCAAGTCCGTCTTGTTGTCCATCAAACACGTGAAATACCCCGCATCCGCGAGCAATTGCGGGATCGGACGGATGCCGTGCGGAAGTGGCTTCTGGTCGGCCTTGGCAGTTCGGTGCTGGTTTGCCCCGATGTAATTCTGGTGAAATCCGGTCATCATCGCCGAGCGCGAGGTCGAACACACCGGTGCGGTGGTGAAGGCATTGGTGTAACGCGCGCCTTGGGCGGCGAGGGCATCGACGTGGGGCGTGGAGATTCCCTTCGTTCCGTAACACGAAAGATCCGGGCACCAGTCCTCGATGAAAATCCAGAGGACGTTCGGACGTTCGGTTTCGGCAGCCGACGCGGAGGCGATTCCCGCGGCAAACAGTGCGGATAGGATAACGGAGCGGAGGGAGAAATTCTTCGACATGACGGCAACTCTAGCAGCCGCACTCACTCCGTGGCAATGATTCCTTGACGGGATTGCACCCCTTGGAGTGCGGCGGAAGTAGTCGGATGCCCAGCCAAGGAACTGTTCGATTAGGGAACAATGACTCTCAGGCGCAGGGAGCAATGCGGCGCGGTGCTCCCGATGTTCCCGATCTCTCCTGCTTCCCGGTTTTGCAACGTTGTCGTTTCTCCCGTCAACGCTTCCGTGAGAAATCCAGGGCCACTGTACCAGGTGCGGAGATCCCAACTGATCTCGGGAATCATGAGGACGGAAGGATCAATGCTCTTCGACCGGGTGTAGTGCATGACGAGGCGGCCGCCTTCGACCTGCACCGTGATGCCGGCGCCGCGGACAAGTGGATTCGAGCCTGTCGCGAATTCGATGACATTCGCGAAGCCATCAAGATCGGGATCGTCGAATAGCCCGCGCCGTCCGGCTGCGCCTCCCGGGATCGTGCGCGCGGCCCAGGCGGAGAAGTCCTCGCTGATCGTGACCGTGGCCGTGTCGCTCACCGAGCCCTCGGGACTCGTTGCGGTAAGGCGCACGACATAGGTGCCGGGTTGGGTGAACAGTCCATTGGCATCCTGATAATTCGCCGTGGTGAAAGTGGCCGCCGCCGGGCCGGAATCCATCGTCCAGGCCACCGTGACCTCGTTGGGTGCGTAGGTTCCGAAATAAAGGGAACCATCAAGATAGACCGGCACTCCGAGCGTGCCCGTGACATCGACCCCGGCGCTCACCCCGAAGAGCGGCGATCCCCCCGGATTCGGCAAAGCGGCCTGCCAGCCCGAGCGCTTGTCCCACTGCGCGGGCGAAGCCGTGCCATCGACGATCTGCAATGCGTAGCCGTCGCCATCCGTGGACGGATACCAGTCGTCGGCATAAGTGAAATCAAGGATCGAAATCAAGCCGCCCGGAATATCAAAGCGCAGGCGCTCACCCCCATTGTCGAGCTTTCCGGAGTAGGTGCCCGCCACCGCGACCGCCGGAAACTGGGCCTGGAATTCGATCGGGTCCTCAACGATGACGAGGTGTTGTCCGGGCGCAAGGGTCGTCCCGTTGGGGAAAACGTAAGTAATCCCGGATGAGAAGACGACCCCGGAAAGATCGAGGGTCACCGGATTGCCGACACGATCGCTCATGTTGCGGAATTCGACGTACTCGGACTGCGTGGAGGCGACGGGATGGTACATCAATTCCGTGACGCGGAGATAGTTCAGTAGATCCACGGACGCGGTCGGCAGGGCCGCGTTGGTCGCCCCCGGCGAAGGGAGCGAAAGCCTCCCCAGTTCGCCGGAACCATCCGGGAGGCGGCCCACCGAAATATCACGGAACTGTGCCACCGTGTCCACATGATCGACGACGGCCCCGTTGGCGCCCAGCAGGGTGACGCTCCCGAAGGTG
>JAHEDC010000320.1 GCA_024641425.1 Verrucomicrobiales bacterium
GCGGTCGATCCTCCGCTCTGGCGGAATACGACGGGCTTTCTCCTTTCCGGTGCCACTCACGACGCGGCGATGGCCGTGCTCGACGAATTCCTCGCGAGCGAGCAAACGGCCTTCCCGAGCGAGCCCGTGAAGCGGGCGGTTCTCCAGCACGACCTGTGGTCGGTGTTCGATTGGAGCGCCAGTTTCACATCGGGCAAGGGCTACTCGGAACCAAACGTGAAGGCGTTACGTTCACGGCTGGCGGCCGCCATCGGGCGGCTGGCGCTGAGCGATGAGGAGATCGCCTCGCTGCCCGACAATCTTGCCGAGGCCGCGGCTTCGGGCGCGTTCCCCTCCGAATACGTTCCTGATGATCCGAAGGCGCCGTTCCTTCCGTCCGACCTGCTCGATCCCGAGGGCTCGTGGGTGTGCGTGCGCGGCGCGGCCTCGGGACCGGCCGCGCCGGTGCATGTCGAATACTACCGGGGCAATGCTCCCTTCCTTGTCTTCATCCGCCTTCCCGAGGGACGGAAGGCGACGCTCGATTACCTCAACGCGCTGAACCAAGCGACTTTGCTGTCGGTGAAGAACGACGTGGGCGATCTGCCGCAGTTTCCGGTCGGCACCGCCGTGGCGCTTCTCAGGCAGATGGCGGTCATCGATTCTTCCGGCCAGATGCGGACGACGCCGCTGACCCAGACGCTCCAGATGCGAGTCTATCGCCAAGTGGGCACCGCCGTGACCGATCACGAGAACAGTCAGGCCGTGTTCAAGTTCAGCCTGAAGCGCACCGCTTTGTTCGCGGGCCACCATGGCGGTCTCAAGCCGACGTCGTGGAGTGAACTGCTCAGCATTTCCTTGCTCCAACCGTACGACGTCTATGATGCGTCGGCGGGGAAATCGGGCATCAAGACCGTCATGCAGTCATGTATCGCCTGCCATTCCTGCGGCGGTGCAACGGTGCACGGTATTTTCACCTACAAACAGGACGACTGGGTGCCGGGCGCAGACATGATCGCGCCGAACCGCCTCCGGCTGAGCCCCACCACAACGACGGAGGAGTTCGGGCAGACGCTCAGATCGAAAACAGCGAGCTACGAATGGGGCCTGCTCAAGGGCTTGCTCGACGGCGGGCCGCCGGAATCGATGCCTGACGCCACGAAGGTTTCCAAGGCCTTTTAGTCGGCGCTGACTTTACACGGCATGCGCCTCCCGCGACTCATCACGGCCCTGATCGCAGGCATGGGATCGACTGCGGTCGAGGCAGCCTCGCCGGAGGACAGCGCGTTTTTCGAATCACGGATTCGCCCGCTCCTCGCCAAGGAATGCTACGGCTGCCACAGCGCGGAGAAGAAGATCAAAGGCGGGCTGCGACTTGATCTCCGGGACGGCTGGGCGACGGGGGGCGACTCGGGCCCGGCACTGGTGCCGGGCGACCCCGCGAACAGCAGGCTCCTCGTAGCGGTCCGCTACGCCGATCCCGATCTGCAAATGCCGCCGAAGCACCGTCTCACCGCGAGGCAGATCGCCAACCTGGAAGAATGGATCAAAAGGGGCGCGCCGGATCCCCGCGAAGGGACGGTCGTGGCCTCACCTTCCGGGATCGACATCGACGAGGGGCGGAAGTTCTGGGCCTACCAAGCACCACGGACGACCTCTCCGCCCGAGGTGAAACAAGCCGACTGGCCGCGCGGTGCGATCGACCGGTTCGTTCTCCGAGAACTCGAATCACATCAACTGCACCCGGCTCCCGATGCCGATCGCGCCACGCTCGCCCGGCGTGTTTATTTTCACCTCATCGGTCTGCCGCCGACGCCGGAGGAAATCGACGCGTTCGTTGGCGATACTGCGCCCGACGCCTTCGAGAAGCTCGTCGACCGGCTCATAGCCTCGCCACACTTCGGTGAACGCTGGGGCCGCCACTGGCTCGATGTCGTGCGCTACGCGGAGTCGGTCACCCTGCGCGGTCTCGTCTTCCAGGAAGCCTGGCGTTATCGCGACTACGTCATCGACGCCTTCAACGACGACCTTCCCTACGACCGCTTCCTCCGCGAGCAAGTGGCCGGCGATCTCCTCCCCGCCGCTTCCCCGGCGGAGAAACGCCGCCAGATGATCGCGACGACCTTCCTCGCCCTTGGCAATATCAACCTTGAGGATCAGGACAAGGACCAACTCCGCATGGACGTCGTCGACGAGCAACTGGACACCTTGGGCAAGGCCTTCCTCGGGCAAACCCTCGGTTGCGCGCGCTGTCATGATCACAAATTCGATTCCATCCCGACGCGCGACTACTACGCCCTGGCGGGCATCTTGCGCAACGTCGACATGGTGGACAACGGCAACGTCTCGAACTGGACGGAAGTCCCCCTCCCCCTCGAGCCTGAACGCGAGGCGGAGTTCAAGGAACACGAGTCCGCGGTCGCGAAGTTGGAAGCACGTATCAAGAAGGCCCGCGGTGCCACTAAAGGAACTCGAGCGGCAAGGATCGCGGTAGCCGCGGACCTTCCGGGCATCGTGATCGACGACACGGCGGCGAAAAGGATCGGAAACTGGACGCCTTCCACTTACACCGGTCTCTTCATCGGCGAGGGCTATCTCCATGACGACAACACGGGAAAAGGCGAGAAAACGCTCACCTTTCTCCCCGAATTGCCGCGTCCGGGTCGCTACGAGGTGCGCCTCGCTTACACCGCCGCCGCCAATCGCGCCTCGAACGTGCCCGTGACCGTCTTCAGCGCCGAAGGGGAAACAACGGTGGCGGTGGATCAACGCGCGGAGCCCCCGCTCGACGGGCGCTTCGTCTCCCTCGGCGAGTTCCGTTTCGAGGAGAACGGGCAGGCTTTCGTTCTTGTCGGCACCGAAGGCACGGACGGGCATGTCATCGCCGATGCGGTGCAGTTTCTCCCGCTGGACGCCTCGAAAGCGCCAGCCACGCAGGTGGCCGAAGCGCCCGATGATGCCGCGATCAAGGCGGAAGACCTCAAGCGGATGGAAGCGGAATTGAAGAAGATGACAGCGGAAGGGCCGAGACGCCCGCGCGTCATGACGGTCACCGAAGCGAAGCGCGTCGCGGACATTCGCGTGCACATCCGGGGACTCGTCGGCAACCAGGGCGAGGTCGTGCCGCGCGGATTCCTCCAGGTCGCGAGCACTGGTGAAATCCCAACGCTTCCGGAGAACCAGAGCGGTCGCCTCGAACTCGGCGACTGGCTGGCCAACCCCGCGAATCCGTTGACCGCCCGCGTCATGGTCAACCGCGTGTGGCATTGGCTCTTTGGAGCCGGACTGGTGCGCACCGTGGACAACTTCGGCACCACGGGCGAGGCTCCGTCTCATCCGGAATTGCTCGATCACCTCGCTGTCCGCTTCATGGAAGACGGCTGGTCGGTGAAGAAACTGGTGCGGGAGATCATCCTCTCGCACATCTGGCAACTCTCGTCCGAGCCCGACGAGGAGGCGCTTGCAGCCGATCCCGAGAACCGCCTCCTCTCGCACATGAACCGGCAGCGGATCGACGCGGAAGGGCTCCGGGACACGATGCTCGCGGTCGGCGGTCGGCTCGATCTCACCCGAGGCGGCCCGACCATCCGTCCCGGCACGAATGCCGATTACGATTACGCCCACCACGATGTCCGCCGGAGCGTCTATGCGCCAGTGCTCCGGAACTCCCTGCCCGAATTGTTCGAGGTCTTCGACTTCGCGGATCCGAGCATGGTCGTGGGTCGGCGGAACGCGAGCGTTGTCGCCCCTCAGGCGCTGTTCCTCATGAACCACCCTTTCGTCGCCGAACAGGCCGAGCACGCCGCGCGGAATGCCCTTGCGTCCCCCTCCGACGAAACCGCACGCATCCACCGAGCCTACCGTCTCACGTTGGGACGCGCGCCGACCGATCGGGAAGCCGTCCTCGTTTCCGCCTTCCTCGCGGAAGCCGGCGCGGAGGAAAGAGACCGCCTCCTTGCCTGGACGACGGTTTACAAATCGCTCTTCGCCAGTGTTGATTTCCGCTACCTCCACTGATTCCCTATCCGTCATGAAATTCCCGCCCGCCTTCACGATGCCGCGACGACAGGCCCTCAAGTCGCTGTCCTGCGGCTTCGGCTCCCTCGCACTAGGCGGCGGCGGCGAACGCGCTCGCGCCGAAAACACCCCTGATCCGCGCCCGTGCCAAGCGGGTCATCTTCCTCTTCATGCAGGGCGGCCCCAGTCATGTCGACTCCTTCGACCACAAGCCGCTTCTGGAGAAGGAGGACGGGACGATGCGCGAATTCGACGACGCCCGCACCCTCGCGAAGGAGAAGAAGGTCATCGCCCACCGCGTGATGAAATCGCCGTGGAAATTCCGCAACCACGGCCAATGCGGCCAACCGGTCTCCGAGCTTTTCCCCCACATCGCCCGGCATGTCGACGACCTGTGTTTCCTCCACGGGATGCACACGGAAGGCATCGCGCACGGCCCGGCCACCCTCTTCCTCCACACCGGCTCGACGAACATGATCCGGCCCTCGATGGGGTCGTGGATCACCTACGGACTCGGCACCGAGAACGCGAACCTTCCCGGATTCGTCACCCTTTGTCCCTCGATGGGAAATGGCGGCCCGCGGAACTTCCACCACGCCTTCCTCCCCTCGACCTACCAGGGCACCGCGATCGGACGCGCCGGCATGCCCGCCGCGAAGGCGCGCATCCGCGACCTCACGAATCCGACGCTCAACCCTGCCGAGCAGCAACGCCAGTTCGACCTCATGCGGCAGTTGAACGGCGAGCAACTCAAGCGCTCGCCCGGCGACGACGAGTTCGAGGCGATCGCCGGCTCCTTCGAACTCGCTTTCCGCATGCAAAGCCACGCGCCCGAGCTGTTCGAGCTTTCCGAAGAATCGCCATCCACGCTGGCCCAATACGGCATCGGCGAGAAGGCGACCGATAGCTTCGGCCGCCAGTGCCTCCTGGCCCGCCGGATGGCCGAAAGCGGCGTGCGTTACATCCAGGTGACCTATGGGGACAATTCCGCCAATCCGGCCTGGGACCAGCACTCGAATCTGGAAAAACACGCCGACCACGCCCGCGCCTGCGACAAGCCGGTCGCCGGCCTCCTCCAGGACCTGAAGGATCGGGGCCTCCTCGAGGACACCCTCGTCTGGTGGGGTGGCGAATTCGGGCGCACCCCCTACGCCCAGCAGAACGGCACTGGGCGCGACCACAACCCAAGCGGCTTCACTGCTTGGCTCGCGGGCGGTGGCGTGAAACCGGGCTTCGCTTACGGTGGAACCGACGACTACGGCCACCACGCAATCCACGGCAAGGTGCACATGCACGACCTCCACGCGACCATCCTCCACCTCCTCGGCCTCGATCACGAGAACCTCACCTACCGCCACGACGGCCGCGATTTCCGCCTCACCGATGTCGCGGGTAATGCGGTTACCGCCATCCTCGCCTAGGCGCGAACAATGGCCGTCTCCCCAATCCGCGAGGAACCGCTTTCACTCCAGCGAGCGCGAATGGCCTCCCATGCGCGAATGGATTCGCCAAGAGGCCGAATCTACCCGAGGATAGCAGTGTCAGCCGGAGGAATACCCATGAACATGCAAAACGTGATCCGACAGAGCCTCGCCCTATTCGTCGCCGCCGCCGCTTCAGGAAGCCTCGCAGAGGGAGCGGGAGATCAGGAAACCAAGCCCACGAAACCGGCGATCCATGCCGATGAGCCCTCCCATCTCTGGAATCGGCTTCACGATGCCTACTTCGTCCGCCCGGATACCGGCGAAGCTTCGCTCTCCCCTGACGGGGTTGACCCTCCCCTCCGGCGCGACACGAAGAATTTCCGCCTCTCCGGCCCCACGCATGAGGCGGGGATCGCCGTCCTTGATGAATTCCGCTCGACCGAGGCGGCAATCGCGATGGGGGATACACTGAGGCGCGCGGTGCTCCAGCACGACCTCTGGACGGTCTTCGACTGGTGCGCCTTGCTTCCGGCGGATGCGAAGTACCCGAAGAAGAATCTTGCAAACCTTCGCTCGCGTCTTGCCCGTGCCATCGTGTTGGCCCCTTCTGCATCGAGAGCCAGTCGTGCCAGCCATCCGCTATCTCTTGTCTCTTAGCCTTATGGCACTGCCACCCAGCCATTCGAACCACCGTTGCCGCATCGTCGTCACTGGCGGTCCGGGTGGGGGCAAGACGACCGCCGCCGACATGTTCCGGCGCGAGATCGGCGAGCGCATCGTCATCGTTCCCGAAGCGGCGACCATGATCTTCAGCGGCGGGTTTCCGCGTTACCGGGATCTGCCCGAGGCAGTCTATGCGGTGCAAAAGGCGATCTACCATGTGCAAAGGAATCTCGAGGACGCGCAAGCCGCGAAATACCACGACCGGATCCTTCTCTGCGACCGCGGCACCATCGACGGCGCGGCCTATTGGCCCGGCGAGGCCGACGCGTTCTATGCGGCGATGGGAACCAGCCTCGAAGCCGAACTGTCCCGCTACGACGGGGTCATCTTCTTCGAGAGCGCGGCGGTGGGAGGGATGGGCATCGAGGGCGGAAACCCGGCCCGCCAGGAAAGTCTCGAGGAGGCAGCCGAACTCGACCGGAAACTCCGCGCCATCTGGTCGCAACACCCGCGCTTCAAGGTCGTCCACCACACTCCGTCGTTCCTGAAGAAAATTTCCTACGGCCTCGCCATCATGGAGGAGATGGTGACCGAGCTGCTGGAACGCTAGCGGCTTGGCGCCGCCGGCCCGTCCGCCATCTATGCCAGCAACTGATCCCCGGCCGCATCCAACGCGTCGCCGCGAATATTGCGGAACCGGACGATTCCCATGGCGTCGAGCAGGCAGGTCGTCGGCCAGCCCCGCACCCCCCAGCGACTGGTGATCCTGCTTCTCGACCAACTCGGCCAAAGCCGCCTCGAACTCGTAGGCACCCGCGAGGGTGTAGAGGGCGACGATGCGATCCTTCAGTTTAGGATCTTCGAGGTGATGCTCCTCAAGCCGCTTGTAGAAAATCTCGTCGAGCGGGAAGACTGCCTTCCGCAGCGAAACATCCACGCGAGCGCGTCGAGCACCGCCGGATCGGACGGATGGGATTCAATGCCCCTCCCAAGCGCCTTAACCGTCTCGTCGGGCCCACCCTCCCGCCCGTCCCCCGCATGGGCGGCGCATCGACACCCGGATCCCGGGCCATTTTTGCCGATCCAAAGAGAGGGCCTGCCGCCTTCCGCGTATGGCCAACGTCCCGGATGCCGCTGTCCTCCCCCCACAACATCACGACCACCGTTTCCGACGAAGTCTCCCGTTGGGATGGGCAGCGGGCCGGAAAAACGCGCACAACGGGCACGGTCGATGATCACGCGGCCGCGAATGCGTTCCGCACCCGCTGTGGTGTGCCGCTCCTGACTGCGACGCCGGATGGCACGGAGCGGCAGATCGACAGAATCGCCCCCCGCGTCCCAGCATGAAGGTCATCGCCATCGAAACCGGCACGCTGAACGACCGCATCCAGCCGGAACAACTTCCCCACCCCCGGAGTCTCGTCGATCAATTCGTGCTGCCTTCTCGGATCGGTGAAGGAAGTGGCTCGGGACGGAATCGAACCGCCGACACGCGGATTTTCAATCCGCTGCTCTACCAACTGAGCTACCGAGCCGTTACGCGGGTGCGAGCGAGGGCCATATAAGTAGCGAGAAATTGCGGGATGACAAACGGAAAATTGCACGGGCACTATTTCCCTGTTTGCCGGGGAGGAGGCAGCGCTCTCAGGTTGCCGTGACGGTGCCCTCC
>JAHEDC010000713.1 GCA_024641425.1 Verrucomicrobiales bacterium
GAGGTCCAGGCGGCAGGGGTAAAAGCCATCCATGTATTGAAAGGTGGCATTGAACGGCGTCGGCGGCTCGCCCCCGGTGACGTGCAGGACGCCAGTGCGGGTCACATATTGCCCCGCCATGATCGCCGCACGCGACGGCGAGCAAGTGGCCGAAGGCGAATACGCCTGCATGAACCGCATCCCGCCCGCCGCGATGCGATCCATGTTCGGCGTTTCGTAAACCGCTTCCTTCCCGCCGTGCATCGCGCGGTAGTAGCACGCCACGTCCTGCCAGCCGAGGTCGTCGGTGAGGATGTGGACGATGTTGGGCTGCGGCGCGGCGGCGGCCATCGAAGAGCATGCCGTCGTCCCCGCGAGGACGAGATATCCGAAGACGGGAATCATTCGTTTCATGACATTCCAGCTAAGAGGGGTGCGGTTTGTGGCTTCATTTGAGAAGGGATTTCCGGATGGCAAAAGCCGTCAATCCCGCGAGTAGTGTTTGCGCACCACCCGGCCCTCGGTGAAATCGAGAAAGATACCCTCGCAGTTGGGCCCGCGGGAGCGCTCCGGATTCATGAAGAAGCCCAACTCCTCCACCGTGTCCTTTATGATCGTCGGACGCTGGCGCGGGCCGCCCTCCGGATAGCGGTGGTCCAAGGTAGCGATCACTTGGTCACGGGTCATGCCAGCCTCAATGTCGTCGTAGAAGGCCTTGTAAACGCGATGGCGGGCGTCGATCCATTGCGGAGCGAAAACCGCTGCCAGCAGGTAGCCGGGAATCATCACGCAAAGGGCGGCGACGGCGGCGAGCGTCGCCCGTTTGAGTCTGCCGCGTGCCTTGAAGGCCGCGACGGCACCGCAGATAGCGAGGAGAAACCCAAGCGTGGTAACGCAGACGAGGGGATGATTGAGGAGGCTATTCATGGTGTGTTGTAGATTGCTATTCAGTTGAAATCGATCGCCTCGACACTCCAGCCGCTCTCCTCGTCCGAGAGAAGAGGATCCAGATCAATGAAGCCGCGGAGCGGAATGCCATTCCGGGCATCCCAGGTGATCTCGACCGTGGCGGCATCCCGGTCCAGGGCTCGCTCGATTCGGTCGAACAGATCCTCGATGGTCGGGATCTCCGGCACGTCGACGAAGGGCGGCTGCAGATTGATCGTCTCGAACGAGGCGACTTGCCCCCCAGCGACGGTTATCGTCCCATGCCAAGAGATCATCCCCATGTTCTGGCGCAGTTCGTAGCGATAGTCCGGGCTTGCGCTGAGCCTCCACCGGGCGCGCTCCGTGAGAAGACGCCGAAGGAGGGGAGATTCGTCCTGTAGCCTGACGGCACGAAAGAATCCGTTTGGGGTCCCCGGCTCCGGGAGAATCGCGTGCGGGATATCAACGGATGGGAGGGTGTCATCCACCGTGGCTTCCTGGAGAAACATCAGGTTCTTCCAGGTCTTGCCGTCGCCGGAATGCTGGATCACCCAGGATTCCCCTAAGTTCGCGCCCGCAAGCGTCATGTGGAATCCCTCTTGGACCGGCGCGATCTGGAGGTATGGGGCCGACGCCTCAACTTGCCGCGAAAGAGGCGCTACCGCGGCGAGAACAATGAGAATCCAATTTCCCCTGATGCGATTGCGCTGAACACCAGGCGGCAGGGGCAGGGGGAGTGAGGGTTTCAAAGGGTGTTGCAGGTGCATCCTGTTCTTAAAAGAGAGAATGTGGCAGCGGTCATTCGTCCACGAGCAGTTTGCCACGCATCTCCCCGAAGCTGCCGAAGCGTACCGGATCTGCCATTTTCAGTTGCCCTCGTAGATAAAGATCCGCCCGTCTTCAGCGATTCCGATCCAGCGACTCAATTGGCCAGCCACGCCGTAGAAATCGAGCTTGGAGAAATCCTCCTTGCTCGCCCACCAGCCTTGCGCCTGCTGCGGGCCGACGAACTGGTTCGGCTTGCCATTCTCCAACAAGGCGACGGGGCCATTCTCAAATTGAGCGCGCCACTTTGGGAGATCTTCGGGTGGGACGGTCAACGCGGCGAAACCAGCCGACGTGGACGCTTCCTGAAGGAACTGTGCGTCCCGCAGTCTGGCTTGAAGTTCGCCTTTCAGACCGAGTTTCTCGGAGATGATGGCGATGCGGGTCGCTTTCTCGCCATCGAGTGTCA
>JAHEDC010000321.1 GCA_024641425.1 Verrucomicrobiales bacterium
GATAGCGCGTCGGGGGGGGCGGTGACTGATGCGGGAACGTGGGTCAGTGGGGCCAATTACACGAACACCTCGCCCCTGGGGCAGGGAATTCTCCTCACCGGAGCGAACTACGTTTCGGTGCCGTCGAGCGCGGATCTCGTGCGCACCGGCGGAAACCTCACCCTCTCGGCCTGGTTCCGTGTCGATAACTGGAATACGAACTGGCAAAGCCTTATCTCGAAGGGGGAGGGCACGAACTATCGGGTGGCGCGAAATGCCGGGGACGCGAACCAGATCGCCTACGCGGGCGGCTCGGCGGATATCACGGGCGGGATTGTGAACAACGGACAGTGGCACCATGTGGCGGCGGTTTCGGAACTGGGAGAGGGCACCTACCTCTACATTGATGGTATCCAGGTCGCGGAAGGCGCTTCGCCGGGAATCACGGACTCCGGGCTCCCTCTCCTGATCGGAGAGAATCCGGGCGCGACCAATCGCCGGTGGATCGGGGGCATCGATGATGTCGGACTTTTCCGTCAACCCGTCTCACCGCTGGTGATCGGGGCGATTCATCGCCTCGGAAACGATGCCGCGTTCCGCTACCCGCTGGGGCAGGTGATGGAACTGGTCGACGCCCATGCGACAGGGCCCGGCGCGACGAAGATCCTTGGCCCGACGACGTGGATCTACGCGGCCTCCGATCCCGGGGGCGGCGCGACCTTTGTCGAACTGGGAACAAACGGAAGCGGTATGGCGGTTAGCACCGGGCCGACGATCATGGCCTTCACCGCCGCTCCCGTCTTCATTGCCGGAGGACAAATGGCGACATTGTCCTGGAGCGTGACGCCGCCCTTTGCCGCGATCTCGATCAATCAGGGCGTGGGAAGTGTTCTCGCCCAGACCAATGGCGTGGGCGTGGGCTCGATCACGGTTTCGCCCTCCGTGAGCACGGTATACACGTTGTCATCATCGAACGCCCAGGGGACGAACCAGGCGCAGGCGAGTGTTTTCGTAGACGAGGATCCGACGGCGTCGAAGATCAGCGAGTTCCTTGCTTCCGCGTCCTCGAGCGGATTAAAGGATGAGGACGGTACGGTGCAGGATTGGATCGAGATCCATGCGCCGGGACCCAACGCCTCGGATCTCAGCGGATACTATTTGACCGACGATATGACGAATCTCAGGAAATGGGCATTTCCGCCGATGCTCCTGCAGGGGAATTCGTATCTTGTCGTCTTCGCTTCGGCGAAGGACCGGAGAACGGATCCGGCCTTCCTCCATACGAATTTCCGTCTCTCGGCCTCCGGTGAGTACCTTGCCTTGACGCGGGATGACGGGATGGGAGGCGCCACGGTCGTGAATGATTTCGCACCGACTTTTCCCGCACAACGCGAGGACATTTCCTACGGGCTCGGGAGTGACGGACTAACGACCGGATATATGGCGCCCCCTACGCCCCGCGTGGCGAATGGAACGGCCGCGTTGGGATTTGTCGCAGATACGGTTTTCAGTGTGAATCGCGGTGTCTTCAGTGCTCCGATTTCGGTCGAGATCACGACGGCGACGCCGGGAGCGACCATCCGCTATACGACGAATGGGTCGACGCCGAGTGAGTCGGCCGGCACCGTTTACGTGGGGCCGATCGCCGTCAGCGCGACCACAACGATCCGCGCCATCGCCTACCGGAGCGGCTATTTTCCGACGAATGTGGATACGAATACCTACCTTTTCCCGAATGACATCCGCACCCAGTTCGCGAATGGAGCGGCGCCTTCCGGCTGGCCGAGCGGCTCCGTCAACGGTCAGGTCTACGATTACGGGATGGACCCGGACATCACCAACCGATACACGTCCCAGCAGATGATCGACGCGCTGACCGCGATCCCGACGATGTCGGTCGTCACGGATCAGGGAAATCTGACGAGCGGAACGACCGGAATCTACTCGAACCCGGGCAGCCACGGGCAATTCTGGGAACGTCCGACCTCGCTGGAGTTGATCAATCCGGATGGTTCGACGGGGTTCCAGATCGACTGTGGGATCCGGATTCGTGGTGGTTTCAGCCGGAGCACGAGCAATCCGAAGCATGCGTTTCGATTCTTCTTCCGTTCCGAATACGGCGATGGAAAACTCAAGTTTCCCCTCTTCGGCAACGAAGGGGCGGATCAGTTCGATAAGTTCGATCTGAGGACATCGCAGAATTACTCCTGGGCCTTCCAGGGGGACGCGAGCAATACTTTCCTGCGCGAAGTTCTCGGGCGGGATCTGCAGGGGGCGCTGGGTCAGCCCCATACGCGCAGCCGTTATTACCACCTCTATCTCAATGGAGTCTACTGGGGACTCTACATGACGGAAGAGAGGGCGGAGGCGAACTACGGGGAAACCTACCTCAAGGGGAATTCGGACGATTTCGATACCTTGAAATCGGCGGGTAGCAGCGGCGGATACAATACCGAAGCTACCGACGGAACATTCACCCAAGGCTCGGCGGGGGCGCCGGGGTCGGACTGGGCCGGCCAATGGTTTACCACGAGGAGCCAGTTCGCGTCGCCGACACTTGCCCGCTATCTCCAGTTGCAGGGCTTGAATCCGGACGGGACAAGGAATCCCGCCTTCCCGGTCTATCTCGATGTGGATAACCTAGCCGACTACATGCTCTGCATTGGGTACACCGGCAATTACGACGCGCCCCTCTCCGATTTCATCGGCGCTTCGAACAACTGGTTCGCGGTCCGCAATCGGGTGCGCGATGACACGGGATTCGCCTATTTCGTTCACGACGGGGAACACACGATGGGCGCCGGAGGAAAATGGGCGGGCGCCAACAACCGCATCAGCACGGCGAATGGAGCGGGGGATCGGGGGAACTACAACAAGAGCAATCCGCAGTTCGTCCACTACGACCTGGCCGGGGGAACTTCGACCGCGATAGGCGCGGTCGAGTACCGCCTTCGTTTCGCTGACCGCGCGCACCGGGCGCTCTTCAACAAGGGCGTCCTCACGCGTGACGCCGTGACCTCGCGGATGGAATCGAGACGCGCCATCGTTGATCGTGTGATCATCGCGGAAGCGGCCCGGTGGGGGGATGCGAAGGTGGGCACGCCTTTCGACCGGCCGACATGGGTGAATGCGGTGAACGCGCTTCAGGGAATCATTGATTCGCGCTCGGACGTGTTTCTCGGCCATTTGCGCGGGGCGCTCCTCTACCCGAACATCGACGCGCCGGTCTTCAGCCGACCGGGGGGGGCTGTCCTGCCCGGATCGAGCATCGTGATCTCGAATACCTCGGGGCAGATCTATTACACGACGGATGGTTCCGATCCGCGGCGCACCGGAGGTGTGATCAACCCGGGGGCCACGATGATCGACGGCTCCCTGATCAATGTGAATCTCTTCGGCAAGTTCGCGGTCTGGAAGTTCCGCGACGATGGCAGTGACCAGGGCTCCAGTGCCCTCGTCGAGGGCGCGCCGGGATACGGGGTCGCGAACTGGAAGCATCCTTCGCACGACGATTCCGATCCTCTGGTGTGGAAGAGCGGGCCGGGCGTGCTTGGTTATGGAACGATCACTGGCTCCACCATCGCGACCCCTGTGGATTTCGGTGGAAACGCGGGCAACCGTTACATTACGACATACTTTCGGCGATCGTTCGATGTGGATCACGCGGGGCTTTTCACCGAATTGTCCGCGCAGGTCCTTCGCGATGACGGCGTGATCCTCTATCTCAATGGCAGGGAGGCCGGGCGTTCGAACATGCCGGGGGGCACAATCCTCTCTGGCAGTCTGGCGCCGTCCGCGGGAACGGCCGAGGGGGATTACCATTCGGTGATTCTCGATCCGGCTCTCCTTGTCGAGGGAACGAATGTGCTTGCCGTCGAACTGCATCAGGAATCGTCGGGTAGCAGCGACCTTGGCTTTGACATGGCGCTGTCCGGCATCCGAGGAAACGATTCGAATACGGGCGTTCCGATTAGCGTGCCCACGCAACTGCGGGCGAGGAGTTACAATAGCGCGACGCAGGAGTGGAGTGCCATCAATGAGGCTTTCTACACCACGGGTGTCCCGGCTTCGGCGGCAAACCTCGCCCTTTCGAAAGTACACTATCATCCCGCGCCTCCGACGCCCTCCGAACTCGCGGATCCATCGGTGAATGACGCGGATGACTTCGAATTCGTCGAGGTGCTGAATATCTCCAATGATATCGTGGAATTGGGGGGCGCGGCGTTCGTGCTCCTTCCGGTGAAAGATCACCTCGAGGGCATCACCTTCACTTTCGCCAACGGAACCTTGCTCATGCCGGGCGAGCGGCGGGTGGTCGTCTCGAACGCCGCCGCGTTCCCCGTGCGCTATCCGGCGGTCTCGTCCTCCCTCGTGGCGGGGGAATATCAGAATCGGCTCGACAATAGCGGCGAGTGGATCACCCTGAATGCCGCGGACGGCAGCCTCATCGTGAGTTTCCGCTACAATGATCTCGCCCCCTGGCCGACCGAAGCGGACGGCGGCGGGCCCTCCCTGGTTCTGAAGGATCCCTCGGGGAATCCGGATTATGCCGCAGGTGAGAGCTGGCGTGCCAGCGCGACGAATGGGGGAAGCCCGGGTTCCCGGGATGGAATTCCCTTTGTCGGCGACCCGATGGCGGACCTCGACCGGGACGGCGTCGTGGCCCTCATCGAATATTACCTGGGAACGTCGGATTCGGTCCCGAGCGCCGAACTTCTACCGCTTCCCGGCCTCGTCGAGATCGCCGGGCAGTTCTACCTTAGCCTCACTTTCCGCCACGATCCTCTCGCGGTCGAGGCGACGGGATTGGTGGAGCAGGGGAGTGAGCTTCAGGGTTGGTCCGGTGGAACCGTCTTCGTCTCCTCGGTGGAGGGGCCGGACGGAGTGCCCCTTGAGACCTGGCGCTCAAGCACGCCGCTTTCGACCGCTGAGGATTTCCTTCGTCTGAGGGTGTCGCTCACTCCATAGCCCGGCGGTATCGTGCGTCAGCCGAAAACACCCGAGGATCTGGATTGGGCTGTTGTCGGGCGTTCTCGCTGCCTTCCGGCCGGAATCGGAAGCCCGCGAAAGGACGGGTGACACTTCGCGGACGTGCCGCGTTCTCGCGCGGTGCTCGCGGGGGAGTGGCCTTCGAATTCCCTCCAGCCTCAGTTCGGAAGCCCGCGGACATGGGCTTCGTAGAGCGGGGGCACTGTTGTCGGCGTGTATTTGAAAACCTCGATGGGCTCCTTTTGCGCGTGATCGTCAAGACTGAGGATGCGGAGCTGAAACTCCTTCTCGATCTCCTCTTCCCCGGCGATGGAAGGAATCGGACGCGTCCTGATCACGATTCGGTTGGGGCCGGACTTCAGGCCCCCGATGATCAACTCGGCCGACGCCGTGTCCGCGATGAGGTGTTTTGATCCGTTGTTGATGGTGATTTCGGTCTCGTAGCCGAGGGCGACGACCTGAAGGTGGCCGATCCTCTCGGGGACCGCACAGGGACGGGGAACGGCCGGCACCTCGCCCGGAGGGGTAAAGGTTTCGTCCTCGAGGAACGAGTAGTCGCCGTCCGCGATTTGCTTTTTCACCTCGTCGGCTCCTTCGAGACTGAGCAAGCGGGTCGTATCGAACTTCCACGTGTCCTCGCGGATGAAGCGGAGGACGAGGAGGTTCTCGGGGATGGCCGTGGGAGCCGTGCCGGGCTCCATCGCCGGTTCCAGACCGAAGTTGATCCTGCCGAAATAGATTGCCTGGGCCGTGCGCTTCACCGCCCGTGCGTCGAGGAATTTCAGGCCCTCCAATGCGGGCGGGCGCACCGGGGATTCGAAGAGGGCGTCGGGAAAGGCCAGCTTCTGGGAGACAATCGTATTTCGGATATTCATCCGGGTGTAGGCGGCGGTGACTTTCTCCCAATGCGCCGCATCACGGTCGGTGACTGCCTGCTTCCACTCCGCGTAGATTCCCTCCAGTTCGGATCGGAGCGGATCATCGGCGGGTGCCTCGTCGTCGGCTTTGACGGGGGAAGTCGAAACAAGGGAGACGAGGGAAAAGAGGAGGAAAGTTCTGGAGTATCGGAGGATCGGCATGGGGACAATCGGGCTCGGGGTGTCGGCTAGATTGCCCTCCGTCGCCGTGAATTGCGAGAAAAAACGCCGGGGACTCGCCCTCCTTGCGGGGGGACTCGCCGTGGCTATAGTAGAACAGTGAGAGTCAGGCATATCTACATTTCTCCGGGGCACAATTACTTCGGCCATCATGCGCAGCCCCCCGGCACCCATTCGATGCAGGAGGTCCCGGAGGTCGCGTGTGTGGCGGGACGCGGACTGGTCGGGGATCGCTTCTTTGACTTCAAGCCGGACTACAAGGGGCAGGCCACCTTCTTCGCGGTCGAGACCGTGAGGGCCTTGGAAGCGGCGTTCGGTCTCGCGGAAATCGATCCTTCCGTTTTTCGACGCAACATCATCGTGGAGGGCGCGGATCTCAATGCCCTGATCGGCGAGGAATTCGAAGTGCAGGGGGTGACTTTCATGGGCTCGCAGGAGGCGGCGCCCTGTTACTGGATGGATCAGGCCCTCTGTCCCGGAGCGGAGGAGGCCTTGCGCGGGCGCGGAGGCTTGCGCGTGAAGATCCTCTCGGACGGGGGGCTGCGCTCGGAGTGTGCCGCGACGGCGGTGGCGCGCGCATGAATGTGGTGCCGGAGGTCGCGGCGGCGCTCCTCGCGGGAGGGAAATCCTCTCGAATGGGCACCGACAAGGCGTTTTTGGAAATCGAGGGGGTGCCGCTCTGGTCCCGCCAACTTGCCCTGCTCCGTTCCGTTCTGCCCGCACAGCTCATTCTTTCCGCGAATGGGACCCAGGTCTTTCCCGGACTCGCCGGGGATGTAACGCTGGTGCGCGATGCAACGATCGACGCGGGCCCCCTCTCGGGGCTGGTCGCGACATTGGAAGCGAGCCGGTGGGACCGCGTCCTCGTCATCGCGGTTGACATGCCCGCGCTCACTTCCGCTTTTCTCGGGAATCTACTCGGGGAGGAGGCCGCTGTGGTCTCCCTCGATGAGTCAGGTCGCTTCGAGCCTTTTCCCGCGGTCTATCCCGCCTCGGCAGCGGCGCTTGCTCGCGAGTCCCTGCGCAGCGGACGCCTCGCCTTGCAGGGATTCCTCCGGAGCTGTGTGGAAGACGGGATGATGATCGTCCGACCGGCTTCCGCCGGAGACGCGTCACTTTTCCAAAGCTGGAACCGACCTTCCGACATCGCGGATCTCCGCCCATTGCCATGAGTGAATCCTCTGAATCCTCTGAATCCGCCGAGATCACGATCACCCGGCTGAATCTCGCCGCAGCTGTGGAAATCGCGCGCAGGGCTCCGGACCTGGTCGCCATCGAGGAACCCCTGGAAATTCGGGTCGAGGGCCGCAGCCTTGCGGTGGTCATGCGCACCCCCGGTCACGATGACGAATTGGCCGCCGGCTTTCTTCTCAGTGAAAACGTGATCCATTCCCGCCGCGACATTTTCGAGATCTCGCAATGTCCCAGCCAGTCGACGGACGAGGAAGGTACGTCGAAGGGCAATGTCGTCGATGCCCTGCTTGCCGATGCCTCGGGAATCGACTGGAAATCCCTGACCCGCCATGTCTTCAGCGCTTCCAGCTGCGGCATCTGCGGCAAAGCGACGATCGATTCCGTCATCGGCCGCATCGATCCGCTCCCCCCGAATGACGGCGAGCGTATTTCCCCGAGGCTTATCGCCGGGCTTCCGGACAAGCTCCGCGAG
>JAHEDC010000322.1 GCA_024641425.1 Verrucomicrobiales bacterium
TGAAGGAGCTCGTCGACGAGGGGAAATTCCGGGAGGACCTGTATTACCGGCTCCATGTGGTGCGGATCACGATGCCGCCGCTGCGCGCGCGGAAGGAGGACGTGCCGATCCTGGCGGCGGCGTTTCTGAAGGAATTCGCGAAGGAGAACGGGAAGGAGATCCGGGAGCTGACGCCGGAGGCGATGCGGGCGCTGGTGGAGTACAACTGGCCGGGGAATGTGCGGGAGCTGCGAACGGCGATCGAGCACGGGGTCGTGATGTGCAACGGGCCGAAGATCACGTTGCGCCATTTGCCCGCGAGCGTGCGGGAGCAGGCTGCGGTCTCACCGGTCGGGCAAGGGGAGGCTTTTGCGGGCGGGAATCCGCTCGATCTGTCGGCAATGGAGGAGCGGATGATCGGGCGGGCGCTCGAGCAGGCCGAGGGGAACCGGACGGAGGCGGCGAAACTGCTCGGAATCAGCCGCCGGACCCTCCAGAGGAAATTGAAGACTTTTCATGAGAGCAAATCCGATTAGAATGGCGGACTTGCGCGCGCCTGTTCCGGGCGTCTTCCCCTAGCCAAAACAGTTCTATCTCTATGTCGATCAGGAATTTCTTTTCCACCTCGGGCGGTGAATTGAGTCCGGCCGTGATTATCCGCCGGGTCCTTTTCATGCTGCTCCTGCTTGGCCTCTCCTTCTTCTACCTCGTCCTCGAGTTCAGTGGCTTGTCGCATCCGAAGGGCATCGAACAGGCTCAGATCGGGCGGGAGGTTGCGCGGGCGAACGGCTTCCGGACGAAGTGCGTGCGCCCGGCGAGCCTCTACCAGTCCCACAATTATGCCGATACCTCGGACGGGAAGGAGCGCGAGGGCATCATTGGATTCCACGACACCTACCACGCGCCGCTCAATCCGCTTTTGAACTCCCTCGTGCTCAAGCTTTTCCGCGGCGAGAACGATTGGCAGGGAGCGCGGGATGCCAAGGTCTACTACCTCGACCGCGTGATCGCGGGTGTCTCCATTCTCCTGCTGCTCTGTTCGATTGGAGTGAGTTACATGCTCGTCAGCCGGATTTTCGACGCGAAGATCGGGGGCGTGACGGCGCTCCTCATGCTGCTTTGCGAACTTCTGTGGGAATTCTCGCAGACCGGGCTGCCGCAGATGCTCATGCTCTTCCTCTTTTCCTTTATCCTTTATTTCCTCTATAAGGCGATCGAGGCCAAGCAGGCCGAGCAATCGCCGGTGGTCTGGCTCTGCCTGGTGGCGGGCTTCTTCGGCCTCCTCGCGCTGGCGCACTGGATCGCAATCTGGGCCTTTGTGGGGCTCATCATCTTCGTGTCAGGCTATTTCCGCCCCCGCGGGATGATGGCGCTGATCATGTTGCTCATCTTCCTGCCCATCATCGCGCTCTGGGGGTTCCACCTGATGCGTTTCTCGGGAACGCCGATGGGTTCCGGATACTTCTCGATGATGGGGGGCGGTCCGGGAATGGAGGAAAGCATCATGCGCAGCTACCAGTCGAACGATGACATGGATGTCCAGGGATTGCCGACGAAGTTGATCATGACGTCGCTCTCGCAGCTGAATGATCTCTATTCCTATTTCGGATCCATTCTGGTGGCGCCACTCTTCTTCATCAGTCTTCTTCATCCCTTCAAGCGCAACGAGATTGCCTCCTTCCGCTGGTGCGTCCTTGTCATGTGGATCTCCTCGGTGATCGGGATGTCGCTCTTCGGGTTGCCTGGAAAGCAGCTTGACCCGAATCAGATGCATATCCTCTTCATGCCGATCATGACGGGCTACGGCCTCGCCCTTCTCTCGGTGCTTTGGAGCCGACTGGGCATTGTCTCGAATATGCCCGTGATCGTGAACGGCCACCTTGTCATCGTGGTCATCGTCAGTGCCCTGCCCCTTCTCCTGACTTTGCCCAAGGATGTGCAGATGGGACTTTGGTCGAAAGAGCAGCAGACGAGCGGGATGGAGCTCGCATTGGTCCATGACCGCGTGAAGGAAGCGGAGGTCGTAGTGACCGACGTTCCGTGGAACGTGGCGTGGTATGCGGACCGCACCGCCGTCTGGCTACCGAGCACGGTGGCGCAGCTGAATGCGATCGAGAAATTCAGCGCCTCGCGGAACCAGCCGGTGGCGGGAGTCCTGCTCACTCTGGAGACCGCGAACGCGAATCTTCGGGGGGAAATCATGTACGGGGCCTATCGGGAATGGGCGGAGCTGGTGCTCTGGTCCTCCATGATGAGTGATTGGATCGGGAAATCGAAGAAATTCACCCAGGCCGGCATGTTGAATCCCCAATCACCGCCTCCGATCCGCGGACTCCTCTACAACACGCTCGACTTCCGACTTTCCAGCCGGCGGATGTATTTCTTCAGCACGGCGGAAAGGGCGGCGATGCCTTGATCAGCGCCTGCCCCGGAACGACAGGGAGGCGCGGCAGAAAAGCCTTTGCACCCGTCCCCATCTCTCTATCGTTCCTTTAGTGAGAGTCCTCCGGGCCCCGGCTGGGGCGGGCGTTACTCCAATCCTTTCCGATGAGCAAGAAGAACACAGAACCCGCCGCCGACGCCAACGGTCTCGAATCCCTCAGGTTCGAGGAGGCGATGGAACGCCTCGAGGACATTGTCCGGCGAATGGAGGAAGAGAACGTGCCACTCGACGAACTCCTGCGCGACTACGAGGCGGGCACCCGGCTGCTGCGCGTCTGCCGGGACCGGATTGAGGTGGCCCGGGCGCGGATCGAGCAGATCGGACAGGGTTCCGAAGACCGAGGCGTCGCGCTGGACGACTTCGATCCGGGAACCGAGGAACCATCAGCTGCCGGCACAGGCAAAAGCATTCGCCTCCTTTGATTCACCCTATTCCCTCCCAGAAAACTTGGAAAAGAACGCCATGACCAACGCAAGCGCCGGACTACCGGAAATCAAGGGGCCGGCCGATGTGAAGAATATCCCGGAAGAGCAACTTCCGGAACTCGCGGCCGCGATTCGCAAACGCCTGATCGAAAGCCTCTCCCGAACGGGTGGTCACCTTGGCCCGAATCTGGGGGTCGTCGAGCTGACGATCGCCCTGCACCGTGTTTTCAACACCCCGGAGGATAGCTTCGTCTTCGACGTAAGCCACCAGGGATACGTGCACAAGATGCTGACGGGACGATGGGACGCGATCGAGACCATCCGGCAGTACAAAGGGCTCAATGGGTTCCTCCTGAGAACCGAGAGCCCCCATGATGTCTACGGTGCGGGCCACGCCGGCACCGCCCTCTCCGCCGCGCTCGGCATCGCCGTGGCGCGGGACGTGAAGGGCGGGCCAGAGCATGTCGTCGCGGTGGCCGGGGATGCCGCCTTCACCTGCGGGCCGACCTTCGAGGCCCTGAACAACATCGCGACGGCGACCAAGCGATTCATTGTCGTCCTCAACGACAACGAATGGTCGATCGACAAGAATGTCGGGGCCATCGCGAAGTATTTCAACACGATCACGGCCAGCCGGGCATACTCGCATCTTCATCAGAAAGCCGCTAATTTCGTGGAAAAGGTGATGGGCAAGGGAATGCGACGGCTGGCGGCGAAATTCGAGGAAGGCGCGAAGAACCTCTTCGTCCCGAGTGTCATCTTCGAGGAATTCGGACTGCGTTACTACGGCCCCATCGACGGGCATGACATCCCGCTCCTCATCAAGACCTTTGAGTTTCTCAAGGAGCAGGACGATCCGGTCATTCTCCACATCATCACGGAAAAAGGTCGGGGCTACGAGCCCGCGCTTCAGAAGCCCGACAAATTCCACGGGCTCGGGAAATACGCGGTCGCGACCGGGGAGACGGTCGATGCGGGGGTGACCTATTCGGGGCTCTTCGGGATGACCCTCACCGCCTTCGCGAAGAAGGACCCTGACATTACGGCCATCACGGCGGCCATGCCCGGGGGAACCGGCCTTTCGCATTTCCAGAACGATCCGGAGGTGAATCGCCGCTACTTCGACGTCGGCATCGCCGAGGAACACGCCGCCCTTTTCGCCTGCGGCCAGGCCACACAGGGACTGAAGCCTTTCCTCACGATCTACTCGACGTTCATGCAGCGGGCCTACGACATGCTCGTCCATGATGTTGGCATCCAGAACCTTCCGGTGCGGATCTGCATGGATCGCGCGGGTCTTTCCGGTGACGACGGGCCGACCCATCACGGGCTTTTTGACATCGGGTATCTTCGCCACGTGCCGAACTTCATCTTCATGCAGCCAAAGGATGAGGAGGAATTCGTCGATATGCTTTGGACGATGACCCAGCACAACGACGGGCCGAGTGCCATCCGTTACCCGCGGGGCGCCGGGACGGGCGCGAAGCCGAAAGCCAAGCCCCAATTGCTTGAAATCGGAAAAGGCGAGGTGGTGGCGGACGGCGGCGACGTGGCACTGATCGGTCTCGGGCATCTCTTCGCGCTCGCGGAGGAGACAAAGGAGAAACTCGAGGACTTAGGTTACTCAGTGGCCCTTATCAACCCCCGCTGGATCAGTCCCCTCGATGGGGAGACCTTGGAAACCTATGGCGCCAAGGTGCGGGTTGTCTGCACTTTTGAGGATCACGTGCTGAAGAACGGTTTTGGCTGCGCCGTCATCGAGCACCTTCACGACGCCGGCATCCACACCCCGGTGGTGCGCGTTGCATGGCCGGACGCCTTCGTCGAGCATGGCTCCATTCCAGCGCTCCGGGAGCTCCATGGTCTGACGGCGGAGGCGGCTGTGGCCAAAATCCTTCCCCACCTTGAGGGAGCCAAGACTTCTGGAATGGGGAGTTCGACGCTCAAGCGTCCCCGCGAGGCGACCCTTTCATGACGCGATCCCGCGTGGCCCCCTCATTCCCGTCCCTGCTCCTTCCTCGTTGACCGCCGATGAAACTTGAGAGCACCCTGCACCACCGACCGGGCCTGATGCATATCGCCCCCTTGCTTGATGTGGTCATGCTGCTCCTTATCTTCTTCCTGTTGAGTTCGAATTTCGTGACCCGATCGGGGATCGTCGTGCGTCCGCCCTACTCGCGCTCTACGATCGAGGCCCTGCCTGAGGCCGACATTATCACCGTTTCGGCGGGCGCGTCCCCCCGGATCTTTTTCAATGACGAAGCAGTCGGCATGGTTGACCTGCGCGGGAGGCTGGAGAAGAAAAGGACAGGCCCCCGCCATCAGATTTACCTCCGCGGAGATGCCGACGCGGCCTACGGTACGATCATCGAGATCACAAATATCATCCAAGAGGCCGGAATCGACTGTGTGCTCGGCACCAGTCTCGAACTTGACGCGCGGTAGGCGATCCGATTGATGGCGATGGAAGACATTCGACCCAAGACCGGCACGGAGACGAGGTTGACCTTCCAATGGAAGGATCCCGACAAGGGAGGAGTAAGGCTCTGGTTCTTCCTCACCCTGTCCCTCGCCGCGCATGTGGGGTGCTTCTACCTCTTTCAGGTCATTTACCCGAAGTCGGAGCGCGCGCTTCCCTATACGGCGACCCTGACGGTCCTCGATCCCAAGGATCCGGTGGCAAGGGAAGCCATGGAACGGGTCGCGGATCGGGCTGCCGGCATCGATGCGGCACAGAGGCCTGATGCGCCCGGCACCCGACTCGAAGACTTCGCCGTCACCTTCGCCCCTTTTTACCGTGATCACCGGCTTGAGCCGAAGGAAGCTCCCCCGCTCTATCCGCCGCCTTCTGTCCCGGATCTTTTCGTCGCGGGGACTCCCAGCCTCCCGCCGCTGCTTCTTCCGACGAGCGGGATTCCTGAGGCGCGCCGGGTCACGGCTCCTCCCTACACGCGCCTGCCCCACATTACGGTGCGCGGCGGCGCCCTCGAGAAGCGGGATTTGACGGCCCCTATCGATTGGTCCTCGATCGCGGCACGCTTCGAGAATACGGACAAGGCCTACGTCTCCTTCCTGGTCGGCGTCGATGCCTCCGGACGGATTCGGCATTCCCTCCTCTCCGAGGGGGACGACACCGGAGTGGCGGGAATCCTTGATCGGAAGGTAAGGGCGCTTCGTTTCGTCCCGGCTTCGGCGACAGGGAGCGAGGATTTGCAATGGGGGTGGATCGACATACGATGGTAAACCGACTGCCGCATGATCCGTGTCGCCCTCAGCCAGCTTTTCATCTATTACCTCATCGCGATCCTGACCGGACTGCTCGCGATCTGGGTCTTCGGGGACTGGCGGCGGAAACGGAAGGAGAAACAGGCACGGCGATTTCACCTCGTTTGCAATATCTGCGGCATTAGCTACGAGGACAGGACCGACGATGATATCCCGCCCTGCCCGAAATGCGGAGCCCGCAACGAACGGGCGACGCTGAGGGATCTTTGAGCGGGCTCCGCCTCTGAGAGGCCCTGGGGAATTTTTCGAAATGGCCGCTTGCGGAGGGGGCTTGAACGGCTAATAAAGGGTAGGAAAACCTGCTCAAGACCCCAAAACACATGACTGATCGCCGCGTAGTAATCACTGGAATTGGCGTCATTTCCCCAGTCGGAAATGATCTGAAGACCACTTGGTCCAGCCTTGTGGCCGGGAAGAGCGGCATCGGCCGCATCACCGCGCTCGACCCAAGCCCATTTGCTTGCCAGATCGGCGGTGAGGTGAAGGATTTCGAGCCCAAGGACTACTACAAGAATCCCAAGGACGCCCGTCGCACCGACCGATACGGGCAACTGGCCGTCGCCGCTGCGAAGATGGCGATGGAGGATTCCGGGGTCGACATGGCTGTGATCGACCGTTACCGCTTCGGTTGCATGGTCGGCAGCGGGATCGGCGGCCTTAGCACCCTGGAGAACCAGCATACCGTCCTCATGGAGCGCGGGGCCGACCGGGTTTCCCCCTTCACGATTCCGATGATGATCCCCAATATCGCGAGCGGCATGATCTCGATGGAATACGGGCTCTGCGGTCCGAACATGGCCATCGTGACCGCCTGCGCCACTGCGAACCACAATATCGGTGAGGCCTGGCGTATGATCAAATTCGGCGACGCGGATGCCTTCATCGCGGGAGGGGCCGAAGCCTCTATCGCCGCCATGGGGTTGGCCGGCTTCTCCAACATGAAGGCGCTCAGTACCCGCAACGACGAGCCCGAGCGGGCCTCGCGGCCCTTTGATAGCGGGCGCGATGGCTTTGTCATGGGCGAGGGAGCCGGAGTTGTCGTGATCGAGGAGTTCGAGCACGCCCGGAAGCGTGGGGCGGAGATCTACTGCGAACTCGTAGGCTATGGTGTCTCGGCCGACGCCTACCACATGACATCGCCGCATCCGGACGGGGAAGGAGCGAGCCGCTGCATCGATATGGCCCTCGGCCACGCGAAGCTGAATCCGGAGGACGTCGATTACGTGAATGCCCACGGCACCTCGACCGGACTCGGGGATATCTGCGAGACAAAAGCGATCAAGCGCTCTTTCGGTGATCATGCGAAGAATGGTCTGCTCGTCAGCTCAACGAAATCCATGACCGGCCACCTTCTCGGCGCGGCCGGGGGCGTTGAACTCGCGGCCAGTGTCCTCGCCGTGCGGGATGGCATCGTCCCGCCCACAATCAATCTCGATACCCCCGATCCCGAGTGCGACCTGGATTACGTCCCCCACACTGCCCGTGAGGCAAAAGTGGATGTCGCCGTAAGTAATTCCTTCGGCTTCGGTGGCCACAACGC
>JAHEDC010000323.1:0-5978 GCA_024641425.1 Verrucomicrobiales bacterium
GCTCGATGCCAAGGCTGAGGTCACGAAACACCTCGCGCCCGGCATGAACGTGAAGGTCGCCTTCCTCCCCGTAAACGAGAAGAACGTCCTCACCGTCCCGCTCTCCGCCGTATTCGAGAAAGACGGCGTGCCGGTCGTCGCAGTGAAGAGGGAGGGTGGAACCGTTGAGATTGCCGTCAGGACCGGCGCGACCGACGGCAAGTTGATCGTCGTGAAATCCGGTCTCAAGGAGGGGGATAAGGTTCTCACCACCCAGCCCTAATCCGCGCTCCCTCCTTTCCCATGACGCGCGCCCTTTTCCTCCGTTCGACCGTCAGCCTGTTCGCGTTCGCGCTCGCTGCGGGCCCGCTTTCCGGCGAGGAAAAGGACACGCCTCGCCCGAAACCCGTCCCCCCAGTCGCGGCGGCTGAACTCGAGGCTGCGATCGACCGGGGAGTCGGCTTCCTTGTCGAAAGGCAGAATCCCGACGGCTCCTGGGGCAGTGCGCGCAATACGAAGGGTCTGAACATCTACGCCCCGGTTCCGGGGGCGCACAATGCCTTCCGCTGCGCCGTCACCGCCATGGCGATCAATGGGTTGATTGCCACGGGCGCCATTGGAGAGAATCCCGCCGCCCTCAAGGCGGTCGAACGCGGCGAGACGTGGCTGTTCGCGAACCTCCCCCGAGTCCGCCGCGCCGAGGGAGCGGCGATCTATAACGTCTGGACCCACATCTACGCCATCCAGGCCCTTGCCGCGATGCACGGGCGCGCCGGTCTCGATGAGCCGAGAAGGGAGCAGATCCGTGACCTGATCACCGACCAGATCGGCATGCTCGAACGTTACGAGTCCGTCGATGGTGGCTGGGGTTACTACGATTTCCGCTTCCAAACCAAGAAACCCTCCTCCTCCTCCATCAGCTTCGTCAATGCCGCCGGCCTCGTCGCATTTCACGACGCCCGGAGAATCGGCGTCGCCATCCCGGAAAAACTCGCCCAGCGCGCCCTCGCCGCCATCCAGCGCCAGCGGAAGAACGACAATACTTACGCCTACGGCGAGTATCTCGCGATGCGCCCGATGTATCCCATCAACCGCGCGGGAGGGAGCCTCGGTCGTTCCCAGGCCTGCAACATCGCCCTCCTCTATTGGGGCGACGAGACGATCACCCAAAAAGTCCTCGATACGTGGCTCGATCGCCTGATCGCGCGCAACCTGTGGCTCGATATCGGTCGCAAACGCCCCGTGCCCCACGAATCGTGGTTCGCCGTCGCGGGCTATTTCTACTACTTCGGCCACTACTACGCCGCCCGCTGCATCGGGGAAGTCGAGGACGTCCCGCGCGCCAACGAGCATCGCGACCAGCTTGCCACCATCGTCATGGGCCATCAGGAGAAGGACGGATCGTGGTGGGACTTTCCCTTTTACGACTACCATCAGCAGTACGGAACGGCCTTCGCCCTCATGACGCTGGAGAAATGTCGCAAACCCGCGCCGACTCCCGCGCGGAAGCCCTAGGCTGCGGTCGCTCTTACCGCAAAGGGTCGAAAATCCCGGACGGCGCCTCCACGAGGGCGAGGACGTCGGGAAATCTAAAGATCCGCTCTCGCGTATCCGTGTCCTTCGGAACAATGACGGAGGAGATAGCCGTAAACTTCCGCGGCCCGAACCGGTGCGTTTTCGGGGAGATCCGTGAAGTCGCCGATGAAGACCGGCCAATCCGCCTGATCCTCCGGAATACGCCCGTGCGACCCTTTCACGAGGGTGGCATCGAGTGGAATGACGTCCATCATCATGCGGAACCCGAGGATCTTCTTCAGGAGCCGCCAGGCCACGGCAAGTCTCGGCATCCCAAGGCCGGGATCGATGAAAAGCTCGACCGGGTCGTAGCCGGGCTTTCGATGAATGTCGACACACCGCGCGTAATCGGGCGCATGCTTGTCCGTCTCCCAGAAATAGTAGGTGAACCAACTCCGGGCGTCGGCCACGGCGATGAAGTCCCCGGCCCGCGGGTGATCGATCCCCTGCGCGCGCTTTCCTCCCTCATCGAGCACCTGCCCGACCCCCTCGGTCTTCGCCAGCACTTGGAAAACCTCGTCACGGATGGTCGGATCGTTCACATAGACATGCGCGACCTGGTGGTCGGCGATGGCAAAGGCCCGACTCGCACCGAGATCGAGCGCCTCGTGTCCGAGATCTTCCTTAACGGTGATCCAGCCCTTCTCACGGAAAATGCGGTTCAGGTGGACGGGCCGATCCACGGTCGTAATCCCGTATTCGGAAAGGAGAACGACCTTGATGTGGCGCTTCTCGTAAAAACGGATCAGCTCGCCCAGCACAGTGTCGATCGCGGACAGGTCGGGAGCGATGGCCGCCTTGTCGTCGACCCCGAGCCGCTGGAGATTGTAATCGAGGTGGGGGAGATAGACGAGGGAGAGGCCGGGCCAGTGTTTTTCCTCGACCCATTTCGCAGTCTCTGCGATCCACGAGGATGAGCGGAGATCGGAGGCCGGCCCCCAGAAATGCATGAAGGGAAAGTTGCCGAGATCCTTCTTGATCCGCTCGCGCATCCCCATCGGCTGGGTGTAAATATCGAAGATCTTCCTCCCGTCCGAGAGGTAAAGCGGGCGCGGGGTGACCGAATAGTCGACCGTGGCATACATGTTGTACCACCAGAAGAGCTTCGCGCAGGTGAAGTCGGGATCGCGTTCGCGGAGTTCGTCCCACAGTTTGTGCCCGCGGACGAGGTGGTTCGACTGTTTCCAGAATTGGTGCTCGGCCTGCTCGCGGTCATACCAGCCGTTCCCGACGATCCCGTGCTCCCGCGGGGACGTCCCCGTAAGGTAGGTTGACTGCGCGGTGCAGGTCACGGCCGGAAAAGCCGGCTCGATCACGGTGCCGGCATGACGCTCGGCGAAGGCGCGCGTCTCCGGCATAGCGTCGCCGATAAGCCGGGGGGTGAGCCCAACCACGTTGATGATCGCGGTGCGTTGCATGTCCGCGGACATTACGCCAAGTCAGGGCACGATCAACGCCGGGCAAGTCGAGCGGCGTAGAAACCGTCGAAACCCTCGCGGTCCGGGCGCAGGACGATTTCCTCCTCGAGAGCCCAGCGTTCACCCTGGGTGGAGAGGAAACGGGCGATCTGATGCTCGTTCTCGGCGGGCAGAATGCTACAGCTCGCGTAAACCATCTTCCCGTCCGGTTTCGCCATCGTCGAATAGCGGAGGAGCAATTCCGCCTGGAGGGCGCGTACGTCCGCGAGATCCCTCTCGCGGAATTTCCACTTTGTGTCCGGCTGGCGACGAAGGACCCCCAGCCCACTGCACGGCACGTCGAGGAGGACGCGGTCGGCGATTCCCGGATACGCGCCAGCCTCCTTGCCGTCCTTGCTGATCGGTTTGGTCTCGATGCAGGTCGCCCCGGCGCGCCCGGCCCGACGGCGGAGCTCGCCCAGCTTCCGCTCGTGGATATCCAGAGCGATGATCCGCCCCTGATTTCGCATCAAGGCCGCCAGATGCAACGTCTTCCCCCCCGCCCCGGCGCAGGCGTCGATCACGCACAGGCCGGGTTTGACCTCAAGGAAGGGGGCGATCCGTTGCGAGGCCGCGTCCTGCACCTCGAAAAGTCCCCGCGTGTAGGCTCTCGTCTTCAAGACGTTCCGGCGGGTCGCGAGGCGCAAGGCGCCCGGTGCTCCGGGCAGAGTCTCGGTCTCAACGCCTTCCACAGCCAGTATTTCCCGGAGCGCGCCCACGTCCGGAAGCTTGAGGGTATTCAGTCGCAGGTAAACGTCGGCCGGCCGGTTCAAAGCCTCCCGTAGTTCCGGCCAACTGTCGCCGATCTGTTCCGCGCCCGCCGCATCCATCCAGTCGGGCAAGGCGGCGCGGACGGCTCCGGAAACCTCCTCGTTCGCCCGCTCCCGAACCGCGGTTGCGTTCACGCCCTCACATTCGGGGAAATCCGGCGCCTCCTCGCCGAGCGTCACCCGGTAGACCGCCCATACCTTCCACACCCGCTCGATGTCGAGCCCCCCACCGCGATGCTGGCACTCCGCGTCCGGCAGATCGGCCAGATACCAGAACCAGCGCCACCACCGGACGATTTCGTAGACCGATTCCGCGAACTGTCGCCGGTCCCGAGCGCCCCACTTCGGATGGGACGCGAAAGCGGTCTCCACGACCTGCTCCGCGCGCGCGCCCGCTCCGAAGATTTCCGCAACCGATTCAACGGTAGCGACGACTAGGTGGCGATGGAGTTTCAAGGAGCGTTATTGGCTAATGGTTGTCGTTTAAGCGTGAACGGGTAGACGCGATTTGGCGCAAAAGCCAGCGCCCATCTCCCCGAGGAATCACGAACCATTAACCAATCCCCGCCTCACTTCACGATCCCGAATTCCACCCGCCGGTTCGTGCCCGAGGTTGGATTCGAGGTGTCGGCGAGCATTTCCTCCCCGAAACTGACCGTCTGGATGCTACCCGCTCCCACACCACTTTGGATCAGGGCTCCCCGCACGGCCAGAGCCCGGCGATCACCCAGTCCTCGATTGTATTCCTCGGTTCCCACCGCATCGGTGAACCCGGCCACGATAATCCGGCTGGAGTTCTTCCGCGCGAAACTCGCAACCTCGCGCACCTTCGTCATTTCACGTTCGTTGACCGAAAAGCTGTCGAATTCAAAATAAACGGGAGCGAACTGCCCTTTCATGACGTTTCCGCTTCCCGGCCCAAAGAAGGAAGCCCCCTCGTCGCGACTCGGCAGCGCCATGTTTCCACTTCCATCCGCCCCATAATCCCCCGTTCCCGAACCATCGTAGAACCCGCCATCGGTCCCTCCCTTCTTCGCACACGAGGACATTCCGAAACCCAGCACAAGGGACGACAGCAGGCTTACAAAACGACGGGTATTCATGGGATTCTCGAGCAATAGTTTGATTGCAAGGAACTTGTTATGGAAATCATGATAGTCAAGGTTATTTAACCATTTTCGACGCCTCGTTGTCAGGCGCCAGAGCGGTCACCGAAGGTCTACCGCCCTCACTCCCGGATGCCGGAACGGAAGGCATCCTCCAGTCGGTCACCCCATTGCTTTGCGAGCGAGGGAGGCAGAAAGCGTTGCGTGTCCTCAAGGGTTTCCGTGAGGGACGCGGGGTCATGAGCCGCAAGCCAGGAGAAGTAGGATGCCGCCGTCACTTGTTTGACCTCGACACGCATCCCGAAATGCAAGTCCGAGCTGTCAGGCCGATTCTGATGGACTTCAGCCGCAAAGACATTGCGTCCCGGCTTGAGCAGATTCGAACGCACATCGAATTCGTGGATCTGTTGCTCGACGGCGATGGTCGAAATGACTTCGGCCGCGAACGTTTCGTAAGCCACCGTATCGGCATCCCTCATGTTATCGACAACAACCCTTTCACCATTGAGATAGACGACGACACCGTCGTCCCGCGTGATTTGAAGGGACAGAACCCCTGCGTCCACGTCCGGTTCGGAAGCCGGAGTATAGTCGAAGGCATGACGGAAGTAAAAGGTGTTCCAGGAATCGTCGTCCGCCCCCTCCTTCTCGCCGTTGCGCGGAAGCTCTGTGGTAATATTATTATCCGTCCCGAATCCCAGGAGAGCCGGCCCTTGCCTCCAACCGCTGTCATCGAAATCACTCGCGGCCCACTGGTCGGCGGGCGCCCGTCCCTCGGCGAAGTACTTCCACTCCCCGTCCATCGGCACGATCTCGTTTGCATCCACGCCGGTTTCGCCGTGGCGCTTCTCCAACTCCCGTAGCGCGGGAATGCGCGCCAGCTCAAGGGGAACCTTTCGCTGCAATCTCTCGCCGATCTCGATTGCGGCGACCGTTCTTAGGAGGCGCCCGCCTTGCTCCGGATCCAATGTTGTGGCCCTTTTCATGAGTTCCGCGACAAGGGGTGCGAGCAAATCGCGGGTCGTCTTTCCAACGGGCATTCCGTCCTTGGCCACGAGGACGTTTTCCAGCGCGGGCGGGAGCTCCCCGTC
>JAHEDC010000323.1:5988-7667 GCA_024641425.1 Verrucomicrobiales bacterium
GAGATAGCGCTGCCAGGCGATATCAAAGCGGATCCGTCTCGCAACCGACGTGTCACCAAGGCTATCGGCCGCCTCCTTCGCCCCTTCGAAGGCCATGGTCGCGCCCGCCACGTCGTGGTCGCGCGCCCGAACGGCCGCGCGGGCCGCCAGAACCGGAGGCCAGTCCGATTGCGCCCGCGCGGCCGCGTTCACCAGGGAGCGGGCCATCGCGTCCTCGCCCCGCATGAGGAAACGCAAGGCATCATCGGCCAGCGCCTGCGCCAGAAACCTCCTCTTCTCACGCGAGGTACCGACAGGATCCGCGTCAAGCTCACTTTGGGCAGCCAACCAGTTTCGAGCCTGGCAGAACCTCCAGAATACCCGTTCGCGGTCCAACGGGGTTTCACTCCGCAGCAGCGCCAGATAGTGACCCGCGCCCTTCACCGCCGTGGCGCCCATGGCCAGATCGTTCCAATCGTAGTACGGTTCCGCTGCCCCGTCGGGAACCTCGTAGCGTCGGGATTGCGGCGGCTCCATGGCGGTCAGGAGATGGGATGTTGTATTCCACGAAGGGGGATCCAGAGGCCATGTGCGCACTGTCCCGTCCGTGGAGCCGGTCGCGAGTCGCCCGCGGGAAGCGTCGAGAGCAAGGGCCGTGACCGCCCCCGCATGACCGCGCAGAACCGTGATATCCGCTTCCTGCGCGAAGTCCCACAAATGAATCAGATGGTTTTCATCACCGATCGCGAGGAGCGCGCCGTCCCCGGCGAAACAGAGGGAGTGCACGCGATCACCGTGGTCGTGACTCGCTTCCAGCGCTCGTTTTTCGACCGACCAGAGTCGCACGAGATGTTGGTCATCGACTTTTCCGGCGGAGGCAAGGCGGGTTCCACTGGGATCAAAGACAACGACCTCGAGATGCGAACGCTCGTCGTTGCCCAGATCCGTTACCGGATGGGGATCACCCTCCCCGAATCTCCAGACATGGATCCGCCCATCATCGCCGGCGATCGCCCAGAGATCTCCCGCCGGATGGATATCCATGCACCGTATCCCGAGTGCGTACTGGTGGCTCCAGCGCACGGCATGATCGGCCAGATCCCAGAGGATGACCACGCCGTCGTCGCTCCCACTCGCGAGAGTTCCTCCCCTGGGATCGAAACCGAGGCACGTCACCGTCCCATAGTGTCCCCTCAGGGGCTCGCCGAGAAGGCGAGAGGTCGCCATGCTCCAGAGATAGATGCTGTGATCCTCGCATCCGACCGCCAGCAATCCGTTGTCCGGACTGACGCAAAATCCTGTCACGTCGGAACCGTGCCGAAATTCATCCTTCTTCTGCCCGGTGCCGCTGTCGTAGATCCCGATCACACCCTGCCCCGTCGACACGACAAGGACCTCTCCACCCGCGGCGTACTGGATGCCGCCGATGGGTCCGGCCGCTCGCACCGGGATTCCCGTTGCCCGTTCAACCTGCCACAGCCGAACCGAATTGTCGTTTCCGCACGAAGCGAGGACCGCTCCATCGGGTCCGAATGCCACATTCTCGATCTCCATCTGATGGCCTTCCAGCCTCGCCATGAGTGTCGCCGTCGGCACCTGCCAGAGGCGAAGGGCCATGTCCTTGCTCGATGTCGCGAGGCACAATCCATCGGGGCTGAAACCCAGCCCGGTGATCCCCGGCGCACGATCATCAAGCGTCC
>JAHEDC010000324.1 GCA_024641425.1 Verrucomicrobiales bacterium
TCCGGGCGCGAACCGCGCTTGAATTGCACGGCGTCCGCCGACACCGCGTCCAGCTTGGCGAGCGCGTCCTTCACTTCCATCATGCAGCCGCCGCAGACCATCCCCCTCATTTCCATGACGTAGGTCGTCCCTTCCATCGCCGCGACCTCGACATCAGGCGAGAGGGACGCGGAACCGGGGTCGGAACCCGCTTCATCGCGGCAGGAAACGCCTGCCGTCAGCATAAGGGCGACGCCGACCAAAGCGGAGAACACGGTGAGGGGAGGACGCTGATTCATCCCAAAATCTAGACCACGCCTCCGAATAGCGCAATGCCGCCATACGTCGGATACCCCGTAGCGGAAAAGTGGAACATTCACCCCTCTGACGTTATGCTATCGACGAAGACACGCCTGAACCCGCCGTCTTTCCTCCACGGAAAGGCCCAAATGAAACCCCACCAGAATCCCGGCCATCTCCCGCCCGCCGACCGCCGCAGGCTCGAAACGCTTTTCGACACCTTCAGCGAACTGGAGCGCGTTTCCATCGGCTACCCCTGCAACCAGGACTGGGATTACTCGGAGCTGTATCCTTTCCTCTCCTTCGTCGGGAACAACATCGGCGATCCCTATCGCGGGAGCAATTACCGGCAGAACACCCACGAATTCGAGCGCGAGGTGCTCGCCGATTTCGCGGAGTTTACCAAGGCCCCGCCCGACAACTACTGGGGCTACGTCACCAACGGGGGCACGGAGGGCAACATGTACGGGCTCTATCTCGCCCGCGAGATCCATCCCGAGGGCATCGTCTATTTTTCCGAAGACACCCACTACAGCGTGGCCAAGATCCTCCGCCTCCAGCACACGCGGAACATCATGATCAAGTCCCGCCCGGACGGCGAGATCGACTACGACGACCTCCGTGAATCCATCCGTCTCCACCGCGACGTTCCGCCCATCGTCTTCGCCAACATCGGCACCACCATGAAGGGCGCGGTCGACAACCTCGACACGATCCGCGGCATCATGGACGATCTCGCGATCTCCACCTACTACCTGCACGCGGATGCCGCCCTCTCCGGCATGATCCTCCCCTTCGTCGCCGATCCGCAACCCTGGAACTTCGCCGACGGCATCGACAGCCTCTCGATCAGCGGCCACAAGCTCATTGGGGCGCCCCTCCCCTGCGGGATCGTCCTCGCGCGGAAACAGCACGTCGAGCGCGTCGCCCGTTCGGTCGAATACGTCGGCGTCCTCGACACCACGCTCTCCGGCTCGCGGAACGCCTTCACTCCGCTCCTCCTCTGGTACGCGCTGCGCAAACACGGGCGCGAGGGTTTCACCGCCATCGTCCACGGCTGCCTCTCCCGCGCCGAATACGCGGTGCAGCTCTTCCGCGAGCGCGGCGTCGAGGCGTGGCGAAACCGGAACTCCGTCACGGTCGTCTTTCCGCGGCCCTCCGCCGAGGTCATGGAGAAATGGATCATCGCTCCACACAAGGACATCGGCCACCTCCTCACGATGCCCCACGTCACCTACGAGATCATCGAGGAATTCGTCGACGACTACTGCCAGGCACTGCCTCCCGGTGCCACGAAGGCGCGGGCGAAGCTCCGTCCGAAAACGACCGCACGCGCCCGATGAAACAGCTCACCGTCATCACCCGCAATGTCCCCGGGCAACTGGCGGATATCACAGCCCTCCTCGCCGACGCCGGGATCAATATCGAGGACATTGAGGCCGACGGCGCGACCGAAAAGGGCGTCATCACCCTCACCGTCGACCGTTACAACCTCGCGATGGAAGTCCTCAGCGAAGCCGGCTTCCAGGCCGTGACCGACGACGCCCTCGTCGTCCGCCTCGCCGACAAGCCCGGTGCCCTCGCCGAAATCGCCCTCCGTTTCAAGGACGCCGCCCTCAACCTCCGCAGCATGCACATCATCCAGCGCGAGGACGGCCATTCCCTTGCCAGCATCGTCACCGACGACAACGCCAAGGCAGCGGAACTCGTGCGCGATGTGCTGGTGGGGTAGGGGAACCCCTGTCCATTCTCCCGTTTCCCCCGCCAACGGAATCGGTTATCGTTCCCTCGTGAACGTCTTTCGTCACTTCCTCGCCTTGCCAGTGCTTTTCCTCCTCGGAGGAATCGCCTCCTCCAGCGTTATGGAGCGCATGGAGCCGCATCCGCTTGCCGATCTCCCCGAGTACGTGACTTTCACGAAGGGAGCCTTCGGCGTCTTCGTCGATTTCGACCACCCGGACGAGGAGGGGGAAATTTCGATCTTCCTCATCAACGACACCACCGAACCGGTCGCCCTGCCTTCGCAGGACGGCGATGTGTATCTGAAGCAGGAAGCGCAGGTGGACGGGGAGTGGGTGCGGTCGGAACCGCATGAGAGCAGTTGGTGCAACCTCAGTTACTACCTGGAAACGCCCATCCCGCCCGGACATTGGGCGATCAGGCCGGCGGGGCCGGATCCACGCTTCTGGGGGCGCTACCTCCGCCCCGCCGACTCGGCGGCGGCGATCGAACGGCCGGTGCGCTATCGCTTCTATTTCGGTGCCCACACGAAAGTCGTCTCAAACGAAGGCGTTCTGCCCGTCCCGCCCAAGTTCCTCCAAATGGCCGCCTATGACGCGATGGTGCGGCCGGGACTTTCCATGGAAACGTTCGCCGCGATTGCGACCGGGAAGATCGATCCCGGCTTTCAGAACTGGTATGCGCGGGATGCGGCAGTCAGCTCCCTGGCCCAACGCTTTCCCGGGGAAGCGCTCACGCGGGAGACGCTTCGAACGGTCATTGCCGGCCATTACCATCTCACTCCCGACGAGTTGAAGCGTAGCTATAGCTACAGCCACAGGATAGCAATCGAGGCCCTTCCGGAAGTCTTTGGTTTCGATGAGGCCCTGCGGACCTACAAGAGCCTGATCAACGATCCGCTCTATCCCTTCGCGGAAGAAGTCCTGGGCAGTGCCGTCTATACGCAGCCCATGGGGGATCCCCAAACCATCGCTCTTCTCGATGAGATTCTTGGATCATTCGAACACCGGCTTTATGTGCCCGCGCTTCGCCTCCGCGCGTATTTTTGGAAAGAAGACGAACGGAGATCGAAATTCATGGCCGTTTACCAGGATCCGGTCGCACCGGAGGATATCAGGGTGGCGGTGGAGTCCGAATTGATGGAACGTTTTCCCAACTCCAGAATCCGGCTTTTCGAGGAAACCACCAAGGACTCAGGCTTCCGGGAAATCCGACTGGAGAACATCTCGGACGCCCCGATCACCCTCACGTATGCCCATCCCTACGACCTTCTCGAGATTCGCGTCCGGAAAGGCGAGGATGGCGTGATCCTGCCCTTTCGCGACGATTTCCCGGCCCTCGTGGCCTCCGAGCGCCACGCGGTGCGTAACCGAACCCTGGCTCCGGGCGAGAGCTTCACGATTGAGGCCGGGAAGTTGAAGCAAAGGATCCAGCGCACCCATCGCGTTCCGGACGATTTCTACGGCCACCTGAAAGTGCGGGTGGTGAGCAAACTCCCCCAGTTCGGCAAAGTACCGGCCGGGTTCGATACCGGCGTTACTTTCGAGGACACCCGCGATCCCTTCGCACCACACCCGAAGGAGTAGGAATTCTCGCGCCCCGGGTCGTTCGCCGCGTTTTCTGCCAAATATTTCACACGCCGGCCCGTCAGATTCGCATGACCGGAGAACCGGACCGCGCCATAGTACCCGAGAGGATGAAACGAATTTCCGACACGCGAATGAAAGACGGCCCGCTGGCCGCGCGTAGGTCCTACCCGGCACCATTTTTGCCCGGAAGGTAACCGCCGATTCCAAAACCCGATGAGGAAAGAAAGAAGACCACCGATGAAAGCCCCGAATACCCGCCTGATTTTTCCCCGCACCGCACTCGCGCTACTCGCCGCCACCTCACTCGCCCTCGAGGCGGCTCCTCCTCCGAAGGCCGGCCTGCCCGCCCAGCTCGCCGCCGCCGAGGCCGTGGACGACCAGCCCGCCATCGCGGAAATCTGCCGCCGTCTCGTCGAGGCCGACGCCGGGAATCTGGACGCGCTCCGGAAGCTCGTCCGCACCAGCCTCGGACTGGGAGACATCGAAAGCACCCGCCGCTCTCTCGGCGTCCTGAAGGAAAAGGCAGGCGCGGAGGACGCGGATGTATTGGAAACCGAGGGTGATCTGCTCCTGCGCGAGGAGAAGAACGACGACGCGGTAGCCGCCTGGCAGACCGCGCTGAAGGCGAGGGAGGACAATGCGGCTTTGCTGCTGAAACTCGGCAACCACTTCCTCTACACCGAGAACAATCCCGACAACGCGGCCCTCTATTTCGAGCGCCTGCTCGCCCTCCGCGCCAATGCCGGCGACCACATCATCGTCGCCGAAGCCGCCGCCGCGCAGCGCGACTGGAATACAGTCATCGAGCGTACGACGACGCTGAAGAGCGAGTTCGCCTCGGATGATACGGCGAAGCGGAAAGTGCCCGCGCTGGAGCGGCTCATCGACGCCACGATGCGCATCGCGAAGCTCGACAAGCAGATCGGCGACGGCTCCGCGCCCGTGCCTGTCATCCTCGAACGCGGTCTCCTTTTCCGCGAACTCGGCTTCCCCGAGATCGGCCTCATCGACGCCCGCCGCGCGCTGAAGATGGCACCCGATGCCCTCTACGTGCGGGTGGCCTATGCGATCATCGCCGGCCCGGTCTGGCGCGAGCACGAGCAGGTCGAGAAGTGGAACATCAATCCCCACGTTTTTACTTCGAATTTTCCGCCCGTGACTTTCCTCGAAAGTCTCGTTCGCCTCGAGGCCCCGCTCCGTGCGAATCCCGCCGACGGCGCAAAGCTCCGCGAGCGCGCCACCCTGCTTCTCAGTCAAGGCCAGCCGAAGCTCGCGCTCGCGGATCTCGACACCGCCCTCGCCGCGAATGCCGATGACGCCCAGGCCCTCCGCCTGAAGGCCGCCGCCCTGCGCGATGTCGGGAAATTCGGCGAAGCCCTGCCGCTCATCGAGCGCGCGCTTTCCCTCCGGCCGAAGGATCCCGACATCCTCCGCACCGGCATCGAGATCCTCACCGCCCAGGGTGAATTCGAGCGCGCCATCCCCCTTTGCGACGCCTTTCTTTCATCCAAGAACGAGACCCGCATCGTCGAAACGCGAGCCCTCTGTTACGAGCGTCTGCAGCGCTCCGTTCCGCCCGTCCCCTGATTTCCTTTTCCCCCCTTTTTCCGCTGCCACCCGCACTTCGCACGCCCATGAAAACATTCCGCTTTTCCCTTCTCGCCGTCGCGCTCGCCACGGCCCCGCTTTCCGCCCAGGAGACCGACCGCTCCGTCCTTCTCGAACCGAGGAGCGGCGCCATTTCCACGGAGCAGACCTTCACCGTCCACTTTCCTGATGCGATGGTCGCGGTCGATGCCATCGACCAGAGCGGCCTGGAAGTGCCGCTGTCCTTCAAGCCCGCCGTCGAGGGCGAGTTTTTCTGGAAGAGCCAGACCGAGGGCCAGTTCCGCCTCACCGGCCCGGTCATTCCCGGCACCGAATACGCCGTCGCCGTGCGCAAGGGTCTGAAAACGCTCGACGGAAAGCCCGCGCCCGGCCTTCCGGAGAAAGTCATCCTGCGCAGCACCCCGCTCACCGTGGAGGCGAAGCATACCCGGTGGGACGACGATCTCCCCGCCGAACCGGCGGTGCGCCTCCTTTTCAACTACCCTATCGACTTCGAGGCCGCGCGGGAAACGATCTATTTCAAGGACCGCCATTCGGGCGAGCGCCTCGCGGCAAACCTCGTCCTGCCCAACGTGCAGACAAAGGCCGCCGACCCGTCGCCGGAGGTGCCGAAGACCGGCAACGATCTCACCGCCGAGCCCGCCGAGCCGCTCGGCGTCGGACGCACCATCGACCTCATCGTCGACGGCCTCCGCGACGCCGCCACGGCCACGCCGATTCCTTTCCTCAAGGCGTTCCCGCTCGGCACCACGACCGCGCTTCGCGTCGAGGAAGTCACCGCCGTCTGTGAGGCGCTGGAAGCTCCGTCGATCAACATTCGCACGAACACGAGAATCGACGTTGACACCGCGAACGCGGACACCCTCCTCGTCACGCCCGAAGTGCCGAACCTGAAGTCCTATCCCTCCGGCTACAACATCGTCCTCAAGGGCGATTTCAACCTCACCGAACGCTATACCGTCACCGTCCTCCCGCCGCTCGCGAACCAGGCGGGATTTCCCCTCGGCGATCCGGTCGCCCGCACCGTCGAGTTCGAGGGCTACACCCCGTCGATCTATTTCCCGAGCCAGCAGTTTTTCCAACGCTCGGCCCTCGGCCTGAACGTCAAGTTCCTCCACGCGAACACCCGCGAGGTGCGGTGGTCGCTCGCCCCAATCCCCGACCACAAGCTCGGCATCGTCCGCGACCGCCTTTACTCCGACAGCGAACTCGTCCTCCCGAGCCTCGGCCTGGTGCCCGTCGCCTCCGGGGTCGAGCCCGGCACCTCGGCTGTCGAGGCCGTTTACCGCGACCTCGTCTGGAAGCCACAGGCCGGCCAGCCACCGCTTTCCGGGGCCTACCTGCTTGAAGTCCACGCGCCCGTCGGGGATAGCGGAAAAGTCGCCGCCCACCGCGCGGTCATTTTCTTCAACGATCTCTACATCACCCAGAAACGCACGACCAGCGAGGTCGTCCTCAAGCTCTCGCGCATGGGCGATTCCACGCCCGTTGCCAATGCCACCGTCCGCGCCGTCCGCAATGACAACGGCCTGCGCGAGACGGTGACCTCGGACGCCGATGGCATCGCGCGTTTTCCGAAGAGCCTCTTCGATAAGGAGCCTTACGTCAGCTTTATCCTCGTCGAGTCCGACGCCGGACGCGCCGTGCAGTACGCCTACGGCAATGAATTCCCGAACAGCGGGTGGGCCGGCGAGGACGACAGCGCGGCCTACCGCGCCTCGATCATTCCCGACCGCAATCTCTACCGTCCCGGCACCCTGATGAAGTTCAAGGGCTTCGTCCGCAAGCTCGACGGCAACGGCAACCTCACGGTTCCGGCCGGCCATCAGGTGCAGTGGAACATCAGCGCCGGCGGCGAGGACGAGATCGTCGCCCAGGGCACCGCGCGCACCGACGACACCGGCGGCTGGGAAGGCGAATGGGACGTGCCGGCAGACCAGAAACTCGGCGGCTACACGATCCAGGCCAAGATGGAGGGCAAGAATACCGGCTACGCCTGGGTGCGCGTCGAGGAATACCGCGTCCCGCTCTTCAGCGTCGAGGTCGGCGACGAGACGGCCAACCCCGGCCCGACCCTGCGCCTTCCCATCCAGTCGAACTACTTCCACGGCGGCGCGAACGCCGGCGCGAACACGGCGTGGACTCTGTCGTGGAACGTCACCGACGGCCCGCCCTGGGACGGCTTCAAACGGAGTGACACCCACTCCGAGAACCATCCCGCCTATCCGAGCTTCGACACTCAAAGTGGAACCCTGAAGCTCGACGCCAACGGTTCCGCCGTCCTCGAAGTCGCCGTTCCCGCGATGAGTCCCTACACCCACGGCCTTTATTCCTTCAGTGTCTCCGTCGATGTGACCTCGCCCGAGGGCCGCACGATCACTTCCGGAAACTACGGCATCCATTCCGTCGTGCCCGTCATTCCCGCGATCAACACCGATGCCGATTACGCC
>JAHEDC010000325.1 GCA_024641425.1 Verrucomicrobiales bacterium
GCGGGCCAACCTCCCGGACAGGGACTTGGTCACAAGGCGGTCATCATGATCTTCCTGCCGGGCGGACCGCCGCACCAGGACATGTGGGATATCAAGACCGACGCGCCCTCGGAGATCCGTGGTGAGTTCGCGCCCATTGCCACGAACGTCCCGGGGATCCAGATCTGCGAGCTTTTTCCGAAACTCGCCGGGATGGCGGACAAGCTCGCCTTTATTCGCTCGATGGTGGGAGCGCATGGCGGGCACGATGCGCACCAGTGTCTTACGGGCCGCGCGCCCCGCAACGCGCCGCCCGGAGGATGGCCGAGCATGGGCGCGGTATTGGCGAAATTGCAGGGCTCCGCGAATCCCTCGATGCCCCCCTTCGTCGGGCTTTCCCCGAAGTGCGGGCACGCGGAATGGGGGGATCCGGGCGCGACCGGATTCCTGGGGCCCTCGCACGCCGCCTTCCAGCCGAATGGCGGGGGGGCTGAGGACATGACATTGAACGGGATCACGCTCGACCGTTTGAAGGACCGGCGCACGTTGCTCACGAGTTTCGATCGGTTTCGCCGCGATGTGGATGCGAGCGGTCTGATGGACGGACTGGATACTTTCACGCAGCAGGCCTTTGGCGTTCTGACGTCCAGTCGGCTCGCGGAGGCACTAGACCTTTCGAAGGAGGATCCGAAGCTTGTGGAACGCTATGGGAAAGGGACAGAGAAACTGCAGGCGGACGGCTGCTGGAAACGCCTGGATCAATTCCTCATGGCGCGGCGACTGGTTGAGGCCGGCGCGCGCTGCGTCACACTGGGCTTCAGTCGCTGGGATTGGCATGGCAACAATTTCGGACGCGCGCGCGAGGATTTTCCGCTGCTTGACCAAGGAGTGAGCGCTCTTGTCGAGGACCTGCATCAGCGTGGGTTGGACAGGGATGTGTCGGTGGTGGTGTGGGGCGAATTCGGGAGGACTCCGACGATCAACGGTGGCGGTGGACGCGATCACTGGCCGAACGTCTCCTGCGCCTTGCTCGCGGGTGGCGGGATGAGGACGGGACAGGTCATCGGGGCGACCGACCGCCTTGGCGGGGAAGCGAGCGAGCGTCCCGTCTCGTTCCAGGAAGTATTCGCAACCCTTTATACGAACCTTGGAATCGACGTCGGCAACGCGACGGTGAACGATCTGAACGGGCGACCTCGTTATCTGGTTGATCCGGAATTCAAGCCGATGCCCGAACTGGTCTGACTTTCCCAAAGCATGAGACGACACCTTATTTCAGCAATGTTCGGGATAGCCGGGCTTTTCCCGGAGTCGGGACGGGCGGTGGAGGTCGCGAGGATCGAGATTTTCGGCGCGGGCGCGGACGGAAGGGTGCCGGCGCTGGTGGGTCCGGATGCCTCGCGGCAGCTGGTGGTGACGGCGGTCGGGACGGAAGGGGAGGAATGGGATGTGACGGGCGCCGTCGATTATGTCTGCGAACCGGACGGAATCATCCGCGTCACGGAGGGGGGGCGGGTGACTCCGGTGGCCGACGGCGAGACGGAGCTCCGCACCGTGTTGTCGGGTACCGCCATCGAGGGGCGGGCGACACTGAGAGTCGAGAGTTTTGCGATCTCGCAACCGATCAACTTCCCCAACGAGATTGTCCCGATCTTCACCAAGGCGGGATGCAATGGAGGGGGGTGCCATGGAAAGGCAGGAGGGCAGAACGGTTTCCGGCTTTCCCTTCTCGGCTTCGAGCCGGAGGAGGATTACGAGTACCTGGTGCGCGAAGGTCGCGGGCGGAGAATCTTTCCCGCCGCGCCCGATTACAGCCTTCTTCTGCGCAAGGCCTTGGGTGACATGCCGCACGGAGGCGGCGGTCGGATGAAGGCCGACAGCGAGGACTACCGGTCGCTGGTGCGGTGGATTCGAAAGGGAATGCCCTACGGCAGTCCCGATGATCCCGTTGTCACCCGGATTGCGGTGCATCCGAAGAAGCGCATCCTTCTGCCGGGGGCGTCCCAGCAGTTGGCAGTCATCGCGCATTACACGGACGGGTCGGCGCGGGATGTCACCGGGCTCGCTACCTTTGGCGCGAACGACAAGGAGATGGCGGAAGCGGAGGAGGGGGGGCGGGTGACGGTGGCGGATGGAACGACGGGAGATGTCGCGGTCATGGTGCGCTTCCAGGAGCATGTCGATGTCTTTCAGGCCATGGTGCCATTGGGAGCGCCGGTCGAGGCGCTTCCGGAACACCGCAATTTCATCGACGACCTCGTCTTCGGAAAGTTGAAGGCGTTGGGACTTCCCCCGTCGGAGGTGTGCGATGACACGACCTTCCTGCGTCGTGCATGCGCGGATATCACGGGTCGAATACCGACTCCGGAAGAGACCTTGGCTTTCATGAACGACAGTGATCCCGGCAAACGGGCCAAGTGGGTCGAGACGCTGCTGGCGAGCACGGATTACGCCGATTACTTCGCGAACAAGTGGAGTGCGATCCTGCGCAACAAGCAGGGCGGCAACGACGCCAATGCCCGGGGCACGCGCGCGTTTTACAGTTGGATCCGACAATCGCTTCACGAGAACCTTCCCTACTCGGAAATCGCGGCGCGGGTCGTGGCGGCGAAGGGCGACATTCTGGCCAATCCTCCGGCGGCCTGGTACCGTGCCGTGAACAAGCAGGAGGAACAATTGCAGGATGTGGCCCAGGTGTTTCTCGGCGTGAGACTCCAGTGCGCGCAGTGTCACCATCATCCCTATGAGAAGTGGAGCCAGCAGGACTATTTCGGATTCTCGGCTTTCTTCGCCCAGGTCGGGAGAAAGAGTACGGGGCGACCCGGCGAGGAAGCGGTCATTCATCGTGTCGGGAAGGCCATGGCGCAGAACAAGAAGACGGGGAAAGCCGTCCCCCCGATGCCGCTCGGGGGGGGCGAACTGGAGATCGAACCCGAGGATGATCCCAGAGAGGCACTGGCCGAATGGATGACGGCGACCGAGAACCCGTTCTTCGCGCGGATGCTTGTGAACCGGTATTGGAAGCACTTCTTCAACCGGGCCCTGGTCGAGCCGGAAGATGACATGAGGGTGACGAATCCGCCGACGAATCCCGATTTGCTTGATGCGCTCGCGCAGGCGTTCGTCGCCAGCGGTTATGACCTGAAGGAACTCGTCCGAACGATTTGTAACTCGACAAGTTACCAGCTGAGCGCGATTCCGAATGCCTACAACGCGTCCGACCGTCAGAATTACTCCCGCTATTTTCCCAAGCGCCTTTCGGCTGAGGTGCTGCTGGATTCCATCGATGCTCTGACGGGTGCCCCGACGCGCTTTGACGGACAACTTGAGGGAACGCGGGCCGTCCAGTTGCCTGATGAAAAAGCGAACCGTTCGTCCTATTTCCTCACCGTTTTCGGACGTCCTGAAATGGATAGTGCCTGTGAGTGCGAGCGCGCCAGTGGAGCGAGCCTGGCTCAGACACTGCATCTTCTGAATGCCAAATCAATCCAGGAGAAACTGGGGAACAACGAGGGGCGGGCGGCAGAACTCGCGGGAAATAGCGAGCGCCTCGATGGTGACAAGATTCGCGAGTTGTATCTCTGTGCCTTCTCCCGCGAACCGGCCGAGGGTGAATTGGAGTTGGCGAGGCAGTATCTGGAGGGCAAGACCACCGCTTCGCGCGAGGCCGGTGGCGATGAAGGCAAAGCGCGGCGGGAGGCCTATGAGGATCTTGTCTGGGCCCTGATGAATACCAAGGAGTTTCTTTTCAACCATTAGATGGGGAATTCCAATCCACGTGTGCCGATTCCTTCGCGTCGGGTTCTTCCGGCAGTGCTGGTGTGGTTGCTGACGATCCCCGGAGGGATGGCGCAGATTCCCGAGCCGCGGATCTACGCGGCCTTTCCCGCCGGAGCGAAGGCGGGGGTATCCGGGCTGGAGATCAGCGTGAGCGGGGAGAACCTGGACGATCCCCTGGCCTTGGTATTCTCGCACCCCGGGATCACGGCCAAGCTTGTGTCATCGGAGCCGACCCCATTGAGCGGACGGACGTGGCCCCTGCCCAATCGGTATAGGGTCGAGGTGCGTTCCGACGTTCCGCCCGGCTATCATGAAGTGCGATTCAAAGGACGCTTTGGCCTGTCGAACGCATGCGCCTTCGCGGTAGGATGGCGGGAGGAACTTCTGGAGAACGAAAGCAATCATTCGGCGGAAACGGCCATGGCCCTTGCTCCGGGAAGCGTTGTGAATGGCAAGGCGGACGGCCAAAGAGCGGATTATTTTCGAATTTCCGGGAAAGCAGGAGAGACTCTCCATATCGCGTGCGACGCGGGGGTGATTGACTCGCGCATGTCGCCTTGGATGGTGCTTTTCGACGGGACGGGCACGCATCAGCTTCATTCCGAGCCCGAATCGGTGCAACGGAACGGGCGCATCGATTACGGGGTTCCCCTCGACGGCGAGTATATCGTCCGGGTGTCGGATGGGAATTGCCGGAGTGGCGGCGAATTCTTCTACCGCTTGTATCTTGATTCGGAGAATCTCCCTCCGAAGGTGATCGACACGGCCGGTTTGCCCATGGTCGAGGCGACGGCTATCACAGAAGGCGAGAAGGCAAAATCATTGAGCCCGCCCTGTGTGGTGTCGGGAACCTGGAAGGCGGATGGTGCTCGAGAGCGGTTTTCCTTCGAGGCTGAAAAGGGAAAGAGCTATGCGATCGAGGTCATTTCGGAACGTGTCGGCTTTCCCACGGATCCGATGATGAAGATCGCAAAACTCGAGGGAGGCGAGGGGAAAGTGACGGTGATCGGGAGTTACGATGACGGAGGGGAGGCGGGAGGACGATGGAGGCTTCCTTTGGGCACCCGCGATTGCGCGACGATTCTGGCGGCGGACGCCGATGCGACCTATCAGCTGTCGATAGGAAACCAGTTCGGGAGCGTGGACGGGCAAAGTCCTTATTGGTTGCGTGTGAGTGAGCCCCATCCTGACTTCGAGCTTATCGCGGTGGCCACGAATCCAGTGGAGGACGGCAAGAAGATCGGGTCGGGACTTACGGTGCTGCGGAGTGGGGGAACGTTGGGCTACGAGGTGCATGTGCTTCGCCGCGACGGTTTGGATGGCGAGATCGGCTTGCGTTGTGAAGGTCTGCCCGCCGGGGTCACAGTCGAGAACGGGGTGATTCCGGCTGGACGGTCGGAGACCACGTTGTTGCTGAGGGTGGGCGAGGTGACCGAGCGTTGGGATGGAGTGTTTCAAATTGTGGGCAAGGGCGCGCCGGGGGAACACGAAGCCCGCGCCTTGCGCTTGCGCCTACCCGTCAATGATTATGATCGCGACGAAGTCGATTATGTGGCTGCATCGGGTTTCGCGCTCACGCTCCTGCCGGAGCCGTCGCCTCTCGGGATCACGATCAAACCGGATTTCGTGCCGGCATTTGAATCCTCATTGGGGGGGGTGGTTGAAATTCCGGTAAGTCTGGAGCGCACCGGAACGTTCAAGGGCAACGTAAGAATCCGACCGATCGGGATCGCCGGGGTCAATCAGCCCCCGGAGCTCAATCTCGATGAAAAGACGGGCGAGGGTGTCCTTTCGATCCCTCTCGTGAACCGGGACAACAACCGTTACGAGCCCGGGACGCTGGTCTTCCATTTGTTTGCGGAAGGGACGGTTTCCCTTGAGCCGAACGTCGAGGCGAAGGGGTTGGCGGAAGAGGACAAAGGAGCGGCTGAGAAGCAAGCCAACGAACTTGCCGAGCAGGCCAAGGCCGATCCCGGGAACACCGAGCTTGCCGAAAGGGCCAGAAAGGCTGCGGAAGAGAAGAATATCTTCCTCGAACGCGCGAGACAGGCGACAGAGCGGGCCAAGGCACGGGACGTCAAAGTCTATGCGCACAGTCGGGCCCTGACGCTTCAACTGGCCGGCAGTCCGGTGCAGTTCGGGACTGTTTCGGTTCCCGACCGCATCGAAGCGGGAAGCGGAGGGATCTTGAAACTGGCCATCGAGCGCTACTACGGATTCGCCGAGGAAGTAAGGATCGAGGCGGTTCTTCCTGAGGCGACCTCGAAAGCGCTGGGAATGAACGCCGTCCTTGTGGCCAAGGATCAAACCGAAGCCGAGATGGTGGTGACGGCCCTGCCTGAGGCCGCGGCGGGGACCTACCCGTTGCAATTGAAAGCGAAAGTGAAATTCAATGGCATAGACCTCGAAACAACGCGCGACGTCGTTGTTCTGGTCGGTGCCGCCGCATCCGAATGATTATTGATTCCACTGTGTCAGGGAAGCTCGCTGTTTGGCAGCGCCGCATGGCGAGGGCGGGCGCCTTTGCCTTCCTTTGCTTCCCCTTTCTCGGTTTGGCCGACGAAGTCGCGGAGGAGGAGATGGAAATCGTTCCTCTGCCGGTCGTGGAATCGGATCGCAGCGCTCCGGTCTCCTTCGCGGAAGAGATTTATCCTCTGCTCAAACAGAATTGCATTCCGTGCCACAGTGCGAGCAAGGCGAAAGCCAAGTTGAATCTCGAATCACCGGAGACGATTCAAAAAGGTTCGTCGGACGGACCGGTTGTGATGTCTGGAAAGGGGGCGGAGAGCCTGCTCTTTCTCACGGCGGCGCACCGGCACGAATCGGTGATGCCTCCGGAGGACAACAAGGCGAACGCGAGGAATCTGGCTCCGGAGGAACTGGGGCTGTTGAAGCTCTGGATCGATCAGGGCGCGACCGGGGAGGCGCCGGGTGCGATGCCAACGGCGATCGCTTGGCAGCCGGTATCGCCCGAGATCGCGCCCATTTACGCTTGTGCGGTGGCCCCCGACAAACGCTTCATCGCCTTTGCCCGCGGAAATCGGCTTTTCGTCTACGATGGTGCGGCAGGCGAGATCGAGGCCGAACTGGTGGATCCCGAGGTTGCGGGCTCGCCGGCCGCCCATCTCGATCTGGTGCAAGCCCTCGATTTCAATCGGGCGGGCCTGCTGGCTTCCGGGGGATTCCGCATGGTGAAATTCTGGAAACGGGGCTTGAACGCGCGGGCGGCCGATCTAGATCCGCCCGCGGCTGCGGTATCAGCGCTCGCCGAGGCAGGGGACGGCAATCTGGTTGTAGCGGGGGGGAGCGACGGGGAAGTCATCGCGTGGACGGCGAGCGAATGGGAGAAATCCGCGCGTCGTTGGCGCGATCACGGGAGTGCTCCCGTCGTGAGTGTGGGCCTGCGCGCCGGAAACGGAAGCATCTGGTCGATTGGGGGCGACGGATCGTTCCGGTTTCGGCAACCGGTCAATTCCGAGGCAGCGCCCGGGACGGGTAATTTCGGTACGCCCGTTAACAGGGCGCTTGGACTTGGAGGTGATCGGTTTGTGCTTGGCCTTCCGGACGGGACGATCCGGGTCGTGAAATTGGACGGCGAAATGCCGGTAGTGGAACGCGAGTGGCAGGGGCACCCGGACGCGGTCACCGGATTGTGGTTACGAGGCGAGGACGAGGTGCTGTCGATTTCGGCTGCCGAGAATCAGGCGAAGCTATGGAGGATCAGCGACGGCGGACAGGTGCGGAACTTTGACCAAGGGGGCGCAGTGACAGCCGCTGCGGTCGGGGGAACTCTCGCGGCAACGGGAGGGGCCAATCATGGGGTCAAACTTTGGAATTGCGATGATGGAAAACTTGTCTTTGATCTGCGTGTGGAAGGGGCGGAGGAGGGACTGCATGCGGC
>JAHEDC010000326.1 GCA_024641425.1 Verrucomicrobiales bacterium
GGCGAGGAGGGCTTCCAGCTCGCGCATCCGCGTGGCGATCGGTTCCTTCTGCTGCTGGAGCGACTGGAACGACTTCTCCTCGACGGCGAGGGTGGTGCGGAATTCGTTGAGGCGCTCGCTTGACTCCTGCTCGCGGCGGGTCGCTTGCTCAAGGCCCTGCTCCAGTTCGGTGCGGCGGGCCTTCTGCACGACGAGATCGTTCTCGGTGGCGGCGATCTTTTCCTCAAGGCCGGCCACGGCGGTGGCGGCGGTTTCCTGGCGTTTCGCGAGTTGCGCCTGCTCCCAGCCGAGGCTGTCGAGGCGCGATTTCATCTGGTTGATCTCGCGCTGCACGAGCGCGAGCTGGCCTTCGAGCGTCGATTTCGCGACCTTCGCGTGCTGGAGAGTCTCGCGTTTTTCCTCAAGCTGGATGGCGAGGTCGCGGATCGCCGCGGCGATGCGTTCGGCGTCCTTCTCGCGCTCGGCGAGGTCGGTGTCGAGGCGGGCGGATTCGGATTCAAGTTCCTTGATCTCGCGCTGACGCTGGAGGATCGAGGACGAGTTGTCGTTGCCCGAGCCGCCGTGGATGATGCCCTCGGCGCTGATGAAGACGCCGTCGACGGTGGCGATGGCGGTGTCCCCGAGCTGCTCGCGGAGGCGGAGAGCGGTCGGGAGGGTGGCGACGACGAGGACATTGCCGAGGAGGCGGTCGATGAGCGGGCGGACGCGATCCTGCGCCTTCACCTTGTCGAGCGCCCAGGCCATCGCGCCTTCCGGCACGGTCATCATCTGGCTGCCGCCACCGGAGATGTATTGTTCGGGAACGAGGCTGGCCTCGCCCATCTTCTTGCCGGCGAGGGTCAGGATCATGCTCTCGGCCATGGCCGGATCGGAGACGACGATGGCCTGGAGGTGCGAGCCGAGCGCGGCCTCGATGGCGGGAATGTAGGCGGGATCGACTTCGAGGAAGGTGCCAAGCATGCCGCGAATGCCGTTCTTGAAGAACTCGGGATTGTCAAGGCCCTTGAGCACCGACTGCGCGCCTTTCTGCAGGCCCTCGCCCTTGGCGACGAGTTGCTTGAGAACGTCGAGGCGCGATTTCTTCTGCCCGGCCTCGCGGTGGAGGGCGGCGAGGGCTTTCTGGAGCGCTTCCTGGTCGAGCCGCGCCTGGTGGTGCTGGGCCTCGATGGTCGTTAGTTGCGCCTGGGCGGACTCGAGGGCCGCAATCTTCGCCGTGATGGCCTCGCGAAGTTCCTTCTCCTCAGCTTCCTTCTGCGAGCGGGCGTCGTTGACGGTCGCGATTTCCTTCACGAACTGGTCGTTGCGCTCGCGGTCGGTCTCCATCTGGGCCCGGCTGCCACGGATCTGCGACTGGAGGGCGATGAGCGAACTCTCGGCGCGGTTGGCGAGGTTATGGGTCTCGCGGAGCGTGGTGTCGAGGCGCTGGCGTTCTGCGCGCTCGGCCGTGTACTTCGTCTGCTGTTCCTGAAGTTGGGCGCGCTGGCGGACGATCGCCTCCTCCATGCGGACAAGGGTCTCGCTCGTTGTCTGGAGTTCGTTTTTCTGCCTGCCGAGATTCTCGGTCGTCGATTCGATATCGGCGGTGTGCTGGGTAATGAGGGCGCTGAGTTCGGTGTTCCGTTCCTCGTTGAACTGGGCCCGGCTCTTCGCGGCCTGGGCGTCGTTCTGAAGGCGCATCACTTCCTCGCGGCGGGCACCGATCTCGGATTCGAGCGACTGGAGCGCGTCGCGGGCAGCCACGATGTCCTGCTCGCGCTTGGCGATTCCCTCTTCCAGCGCGGCCTGGCTTTTACCGAGGCTGAGGACGGAATTCTCCAGTTCCTCCTTCTCCGCCGAAAAATCGGTGAAGCGGCGGTGCGAGAAATGCGTGTCGAGGATTTTGACGTCGTCGAAAAGCACCTGGTAGCGCCGCGCCTTCGCGGCCTGGCGGTTCAGCGAGTTCTTACGTCTCCCGACTTCCTCGATGACGTCGCTCAGGCGCAGTAGATTGGCCTCCGTGTACTCGAGTTTGCGCAGCGCTTCCTTCTTCTGGCCCTTGAAGCGGGTGATCCCGGCGGCCTCTTCGAAGACGGCGCGGCGGTCTTCCGGACGCGAGCTGAGCAGCATGTCGATCTTGCCCTGCTCCATGATGGAATAGGCGCTGCGGCCGATCCCGGTATCCATGAACAGCTCGTGGATGTCCTTGAGGCGGCAGGTCGCATTATTCAGTCGGTATTCCGACTTTCCGTCGCGGAAGACGCGCCGGGCGATACTGACCTCGTTGTATTCGACGCCGAGGGCATTCTCGCAGTCGGCGAAGGTCAGCCGCACCTCGGCCATGCCGACCGGCTTGCGCTTGTCCGTGCCATTGAAGATAACGTCCGCCATCTCGCCGCCGCGCAGGGCCTTGGCCGAGGTCTCGCCGAGCACCCAGCGGATGGCATCGACGACGTTCGACTTGCCGCAGCCATTCGGGCCGACGACACCGGTTACGCCGGGGTGGAATTCGAACTTCGTCTTGTCGGCGAAGGATTTGAAACCGTGGATTTCGAGTGATTTAAGGCGCATGCGGGTTGGGAAATGGGTTCGTGAAGGGTCGGGAAAATCGGAAATCGGGACGCCGTTCGGGCGATGGCGGACGTTAGGGGGAATCGGGGGCGCTTCGCAAGAAAAAAGCGACCCAAACACAAGATATTGTGGTCTTGCGGATTCTGGAGCGCAATATATTGAAATCTTTCCCGATGTGGAAATTCGGGGAAACCTAAGGGTTTCGCGCGGAAAATGGATGGAACCGCTGGAATATAGGGGGAGAACCGCGGATTGGCAGGACGTAGCGCGGGCGTTTCTGCCCCCACGGGCCTTTTGTGGCGGTCGGACTGAAAAGTCCGCTCCACGGATTCGGGCTTGGAAACCCGTGCTACGGAGGGGGCGAATCATTTCTCCTCATTGCCAAGCCCCCTCCCGGCAGGAGCAACGAGCGGCCGCGAAAGGTCACAGAAGGCGCGAAAAGGGAATTGAGTGGGGGATTTCCGTCGAATGGCCTTCGCGTGACGCTATGTGAACGACTCCCTCTTAATTTTTGCGCCTTTTGTGCCGCTTTGCGTCCATGCCAGGGAGGATTGGCGGGCTCGTGCTACGGACACGGAATTGGAAATTCATGTCCCGTCACCTCCGAATTCCTTCGGAAATACGAAGGATTCTCGCTTTGCAGGGTGGGCGGAGTGGTTTACGATAGAAGGGAATGCGCCCTCCGATGAATCTTCGACCGAATCGCCCGACAGGGCTGTTTTTCCGCGTCCCGCTTTTGGCTTCCTTGTTGATGGGCGCGGTCTTGGCCTTGGGGCCCGGTTGCAAGAAGGAAGTGGAGATACCGAAATCGGTGCTGGAGGCGGAAGTGGAGCCGTTGGAGGAGGTGAATGCCGATCCGGAACCGGTGGTGATGGAGGTGCGGCGGGCGGAGCCGGTGATCGACAAATCGGCGAAGGTGGCGGTGCTGGGTTACCATGATTTCACGCTCAAGGGACTACCGACGGAAATGAAGATTCGGGCGGAGAAGTTCCACAACCAGATGCAGGCGTTGAAGGACGCGCGGATTCCGGTCATTCCGCTGAGCGACTACCTGGCCTGGCGGCGGGAGGAGAAGCCGATCCCGGCGGAGTGCGCGGTCATCACGATCGATGACGGCTGGGTGGAGACGCACACCTACGCGATGCCGATCCTCAAGGAATTCGGCTATCCGTTCACGATCTACATTTACACGAAGTTCCTGAACAACGGCGGGCGCACGCTGAGCAACGAGCAGGTGAAGGAACTGCTGGCCTCGGGCGCGGAGCTCGGCAGCCATAGCGTGAGCCACGAACTGATGACCGCACGGGGAAAATTCAAGGACGACGCGGCCTACGAGGCCTGGCTGACGGACGAGATCGTGAATTCGAAGAAGATCCTCGAGGAACGTTTCGGGGTGACAGTGAATTCCTTCGCCTATCCCTTCGGCGGCTACAACGAGCGCATCCGGCAGATGATCGAGGACGCGGGCTACACGTCGGCGGTGACGGTGAACGGAGCGAAGAGCGATTTCGAGACGCCGCTGCAGGAGATCCCGCGTTTTATCATCCACGGTGCGGACGATTCGAACTGGAAGCTGGGGACGACGTTCCGGAGCACAAGCGTCATTTCCGATGAGAACAACCTGCTGAAGCCGGCGCCTCTGGAGGGCGAGGTCGCGGCGGAGAGCCCGGTGAAGACCTGGCCTTCGGAGGGCGAAGTCGTGAAGTCGCGGACACCGCTGATTCGCGTCGATTTTTCCGGTCTTCCCGGCGTCGATCCGGCGAGCTTCGAGATGAATGTGAGTGGTTTCGGGCGGGTGAAGCCGGACTTCGATGCGGACCGGAACCTCCTCTACTGGCAGGTGCCGCGGAAGCTCCGCATGGAGAGTTGCTCGGTGAGCGTGAAACTGCGTCGGACGGGCCAACCGAAAGCCGATGTGGTGGCGTGGAGCTTCCGGATCGACCGGAACGCCTACTTCCTCACGCCGCCCGGCGAGTCCGGTGAGACCGAGGCAGCGGTGCCCGTGACGGCGACGCGCGCGGCGGAACCGGTGCACGCGGCCCTTCCCACGACGGTGCCGGAGAGCTGATGGGATTGATCCGAACCCATACGCTGTCCGGGAAGACTGCGGATTTGGCGGAGGCCATGAATTCCTCCAATGGAGAAAACGCGAACCGATATCCATCGGAAAATCGGGGCTTTCCTTACGAAAGCGTGCTTGCACGGGAAATCCGTTGACGCCGAGGGTGGATTGGCCGAAGCAGATATAGATCTGAAGCGAGAGGTTCATATTCTTTCATGGTCCCGCTTTTGGACAATTTTCGCGCCCAGCGTTACGGCGAAAACAGCGCATCCAGTGAACTGGAATGGCTATGAACAGGACAATCGAATTAGCGGTTTCGCCTTGGTTGGCGTCGCGACGGCGTTGTTATTTGGAGCACTCTCCGCCCAGGATTTTCCATCGCCAGGTTCGGGAACGATGAACGCCGAGATGGTGACTGACGCGAACCGGCTAGTCTCCTTTCAGTGGTTCGGTCGTAGGGGCTACGAATACACTTTGCAAAGTTCGGTCGATCTCGAAAACTGGCAGGACATAGGAAATTATTACGGTTCCGGGGCCACTTTCTCGGTTCCGGTCTACCAGATGCCCGACCCGGTGACCGGCACGGGTGGAGGGGCTCCGCCCATGGAGATGCGTTCGGCTTACTTCACGCTTCGTTATTTCGAGGGACTTTCCAAGACGCTCGTTGCCTGGAAGGAACCCGGTATGGCCGCTCCCGTCAAAGTTGTCATTCCGTCCGATTTTTCCGATGTCGGATCGCTGCCCCTCTTTCTCGACACCTACGACGATCCGGTTACCGGAATCCGTTACGGGTTGGCCTTCTCAACGTGGCCCGGAGTCTGGTCGTCCGATTTCGATGCCTTCACGACAGCGCTTCTTACCCCAGAGCAGCAGGAAAAACTCTCGTGGTTTACCGGGCGCGATGGCGCGATTCACGCGGCCATGCTTGCGACGGGAGATCCTCCCGGCGTCGTCCCGGCGCCACCCGTAGCGGGGGTGGGTGCCCATCACTTCATCGTCTGCGAGGAGAACGCGGTGGATTCCGACGGGGACGGTCTTTTCGACCATTTCGAGGACAAATTTGGAACCGACTGGGCCCTCACTGACTCCGATGGCGACGGCTATGACGATTACACCGAGGTGATCGCGGGATATGACCCCCATGATCCGGCGAGTAATCCGGGGAGTGGGGCACCTACCGTACCGAATCCGGAGGATGACGACGATGAAGACGGGCTCTTGAATGGCGTGGACTTTGACCCGCTCGATCCGAATATCAATTGGCCGAAAACGCCGCCTCCGTCCTACATCTTTTTCCAGATATCCGGTGCTTCGGGCCTGACTCCGGTGGCGGTCAACAACAAGGGGCAAGTGCTACTCAATGGAGAGGACAAGGATCCTGCGCACACGCGATCCGCATTTGTCTGGTCTCCGGGCGACACCGCTCCCCAAGTCCTCGCGAAAGGTACCCTTTTGCTTACGGTATCGACGCCGAATGAAAGCGTTCAACTGATTCCCACAGCTTTTCCAGTTGTTGGAACGGAGGGCGCTGACCTCAACGACAATGGGGCCGTGGTCGGAAAAGGCTTTTTCAACCTCCCGGGGGGCACGGGAAGTACGACAACAACCTCGCCCCCGTCGCCGTCGCCTCCTTCAACCATCGCCCTCAAATGGGCAGCTCCCAACGATCCCGCCGCCTTCCTGCATTGGGGGAAGAAGTTCCTCGGCCCCGCCAAAGGGGATTTTGTCCTTGGTTCGGCGGCCACCCTGATCAACAATCTCGGGGATGTCATTGGCACTGCTGACACCCACTACCTCGATCCGGCCTTAACGCCAGCCGACACATCCGCAAACCTGCCCACCCGTTGGAAGCTTTCTGACCACCTCGCGCCGGGAACCCCAATCTACGTTCCCCTTCCCGCGACCGAAGCACCCGCTGCGAAGCGGGACGTCACCATTCATCGGCTCTTCGAAGACCACTTTTACCCTACCGGGGCCTACGAGGAACCAAACAGCAATGCCTCCCTCGCCTCACAATGGATTTATCTCTGGTCTCTAGCTCCAGGTTTCGTCTTCTCCGGATGGGGTGAGCATGCCTTCGACACCCGGTTTACACCCAATAAGCACTTCACAGTGGTCACCGACCAGCGGCTCGTCCTTTGGACCAAAGGCGGTGCTTACGAGCCAAGTCTCAGAAGATATACGGCTTCGAGGTATCTCACCTCAGCCGGGACAATTTGGACATCCGATCTTAAGCTTATCCATGCTACTGAGGAGATTGATCTCGTTAGCCATGCGTCCGTGCAGGGGTTTCAGCTCGTCAGCATAGCTGATGTCGCGGCGAATGGTCTGGCCGTTGCAATGGGCAACCTCGGGCCGCTTTTGATGCTTCCAATAGACGTAGTTGCCGCCGACGGGAACAGTAAGGTTTCAAGTTTAAGGGTTGCACATCTGGCAGATGAGGGCGTCATTCGCGCTCCCGAATGGTTCGAACCTCTTCATTTGGATGCGGATCCGAGTCGGTTCCACCTTCGAATTCTTGCAGGAGCCGTCCTTGGAAACGTAGGGATGCGCGTTTCCACGACTGATAATCCCAAAAGCGTGTATGACGATCCGGCCACTGAGATCGATATGGTGATTGATGGTAGTAGTCTTATATCGGGCTCTGCGGGAATTTGTGTGGGATTGCGCAAAGGGTCCGGCTGGTTGAATGGTGGCGATGGAGATCAACGACATCAAAGACTTCTACGCGCAATCGCTCGGCGTCAAGGCGCCGTGGAAGGTCACCGAGGTGAAGATCCTCGGGGACAAGCAACGCATCGAGGTGCGCGTCGCGTGCCGGGAGGGCACGGTGTGGACCGACCCCGAGACGCGACAGCAGGCCCACGTGCACGGGTGGCGCGAACGCCGCTGGCGGCACCTGGACACCTGCGAGTTCGAGACCGTGGTCATCGCACAGATCCCCCGGCTGAAGCTGCCTTCGGGTAAGACCATGAGCGTCTCCGTGCCCTGGGCGGAGCCCGGAGGCCGCTTCACGCT
>JAHEDC010000016.1 GCA_024641425.1 Verrucomicrobiales bacterium
CCCCACAATTTCGAAAGCGCGCGTCACAATTTTCCCGATTTGGCGCAGAAAGGCGTGACCATGATCTTTCCTCCCCTCCGACGCCCCGCGAGCGTTCGTGGCCCTTGCCTTGGAAGATCATTTCCGGTAAAAATTCGACGATGATGATTTCGACCTGTCCAAAGTGTGGTTCGAGGATTTCCGGGGCGGACGGGAGTTGCCCGGCTTGTCTGCTGCTTGGGGCGCTGGATGATCCCATCGAGCCTCCGGACGAGGATGGCGGGGATGCGGAGGAAGATGGATTCGAACCAAGGCGGATCGCGGGCTACGAACTCGTCCGCCTGATCGGTGTCGGCGGGACGGCTGAAGTCCACCTCGCGCGTCAGAGCGAGCCGGTCGATAGGGAGGTCGCACTCAAGCTGATCCGGCCAGGTCTTCATTCGGCGCGGGTAATCGCGCGCTTCGAGGCCGAACGCGAGGTGCTCGCAAAACTCCATAGCCCCAACATTGCGACAATTCTCGACGCCGGCCAGACCCGGGACGGACTCCCTTACTTCGTTATGGAGTATGTCGAGGGCGTGCCCGTCACGCAGTTCGCAGCGCGCGAGGGGCTCCCGCTGGAGAGGCGCTTGCGGCTTTTCGGCCAGATTTGCGATGCCGCGACCCACGCCCACCAGCGCGGAGTTGTCCACCGCGACCTCAAGCCATCGAACGTGCTGGTAGACGCCTCCGGCCAGGTGAAGGTGATCGATTTCGGCATCGCGCGCGCGATGGAGGAGGAGTTTGGCGAGCGCACCCTGTTCATGACTTTGGAGGGGGAGATACTCGGCACCCCGGCCTACATGAGTCCGGAGCAGGCGCTCGGGCGGATGGCCGAGATCGACACGCGCAGCGACGTCTTCTCGCTCGGCGCCATCCTCTACGAACTCCTCACCGGAGCGCTGCCGGTCGATCTCGACCGCCTGCGGGGCACGAGCCCGATGGAGTTGCGCCAGATTCTAACAGAGACAGACATTCCGCGCCCGAGCCTGCGCGACACGACTACGAGGATCCCGGTCGGAGCGATCCGCGGCGACCTCGACTGGATTGTGATGAAGGCGCTTGAGCGCGACAAGGATCGCCGCTACGCCACGGTCGAGGCGCTCGCCGAGGATGTCGCACGCCACCTCGCCAACGAACCGGTCTCGGCCGGGCCGCCGACGGTGGGATACCGGCTGCGGAAGTTCGTCCGGCGCAACCGCGCGGTGGCGCTCGGAGCGGCGATCGCGGTCGTGGCACTGGTGGCAGGGTCGGTCTTCAGCGTCGCCCAGGCGATGCGCGCGTCGGAAGCGCGCGGCGAGGCGGAGTCGCAGGCGCAGGCTGCGGAATCGAACGCACTGGCGTCGGAGGCGGCGAGAAATGTCAGCGAGGCGATCAACGAGTTCCTGGTCAATGATCTGCTGGGAACCGACCTCCGGAATACGCCGAATATGAATGTCACCCTGCGGGAGCTGGTCGATACCGCGGCGGGCAAAACGGGGGAGCGGTTTCGCGGTCAACCGGAAGTGGCGATGGAGGTCGAGTTGAGGATCGCGGATCTTTATGATGCCCTGGGCGAGTTCGGGAAGGCGGAGGCGATGTATGGGCGCAGCCGGGAAAGCCTCCGGAGCCTGGGCGATTCGCCGGAGCGTGGTGTTTCGGAGGAACGGGTGCTGCGCAGGCTGGCGATCAACGCCTACCGGCAGGGGCTTTACCCTAAGATGATGGAGTATTGGGAGGAGTGGGAGGCCCTCGCGGCACGGATCGAGCTTCCTACTGATAAGCAGCTGCAGGCGAGCGCGGAGCGCGCGAACACGTTGGCCGCGACGGATCGGCAGGACGAAGGGATCGAAAGAATGCGCGCGCTCCTTCCCGAGGTAGAGAAGCATTTCGGGCCCGAAGGGAACCAGACTCTGGCGTTGAAGCTCAATCTGGGGAGGGCCCTCACCCACATGGGAGATCTGGCCGCTGGCGTGCCTCTCCTCGAGGATTACGTGCAGGGAACGCGCCGCGTGGTCGGGGAGACGCTCTCCCTCTCCGAAGCTCTGGCCCACCTTGGTGTGACCTACGCGAAGCAGGGGAGGATCGGGGAATCGACCAAGGCCTTTGATGAAGCGATGGCGATTCAAGGGAAAATACTGAGGCCCGGTCATCTCAGCTGGGTGGCGACGCGGCTCTCTCTCGCCTCCTCGTACGTGGCCACCGGCCGGGGCCACCTCGCGGAACCGATCTATCTGGAACTGTTCAAGGCCGGACTCGATTCAGGCAGACCGCTGCCACACGAGGTTCTGGTCGCAGGCCAACGCTACGGGACGAGTATCGTCAGGTCTTCCCCGGCGGAGGCGCGGCCGGTCTTCGAGAAGGTGTTGGAAGGCCTGGAGGCATTGGGACTGGATCGGGAGCCAAATTGTTACGAGACCCGCTTCCAACTCGCGATCACCTACTGGCTGACCGGGGAAAGGGATGAGGCGGTTTCCCGCTTGAATGACTTGGTGGATCTCGTGATCGCGCGCAGTGGTGAGGCCAGTCCCTATGTCCAGGGGCTGCGTAAGGTGCTGGTGTCGCTCGAGCTCGAACGCGGGCAACGCGAGGCTGCCTTGCCTTACGCGCGCGCGGCCTGCTCGGCGCCGATCCCGACGGAGCCGCGGGTCCGCGAGGAAGCGCGGGCTGCGATTGAATCCGTGCTGGGAATGGTCGAGATCGCCTTCGAGGACCGGCCGAAGCTTCTGATCGAGCTTTACCGCGATGCCGTCGCCATCGGCCTCGCGGGTGCGGAAGCCTGGCGCGGTTTGGGGATCGCGCTCCACGGAAGCTACAAGTCGAGCGCCGATCCGCGGGACTTGCGTCTCGCCGCGATCTGCCTGCTGCGGGCGGGGAACGTCAACGACTTGGCAGGGGTGAAGATCATCACCGAATGGATCAGGCAGGATGAAGGGGCGAAAGGGCTGCGGGCCTCAAGCTTGCTTGTCGGTCCGGACTCCGTCTGGCGGTATCAGGAAGCGACTCCCTCCGACTCCGGATGGCACCAGGTCGGATTCGACGACAGCGCCTGGCCCTCCGGTCGCGGCGAATTCGGTTACGGGGACGGCGACGAGGTCACCGAGATCGGATTCGGGGATGATCCGGAGAACAAGCCGATGAGCGCCTGTTTTCGGCTTGAACTGACCCCAGGAGAGACTTACGCGGCACCTTTGGTCGGAACGATCGCCCACGATGACGGGGCGGTCGTCTACCTCAATGGGGAGGAGGTCTATCGGAGCCTTTTGCCCATCGGGGAATTGACACCGGATACCCCGGCCGTATCCGATGTGGTATTCGAGGCACCCCCCCACGGCTTCGCGATCCCGCCCCGGCATTTCACCCCCGGTCACCCCGTCGTGATCGCGGTCCAAGTCCATCAAACCGCCTTCGATACTAGCGACCTCTCATTCGCCTTCTCGCTGGCCGAGCCGTTGCCGCCCTTTGAGCAGGCGCTCGCGGCCATCCCTAAATCAGAACTGGACGCGTTTTTCGGCGTAACCGTGGAGTCGCTCAATGCCGGGCCCGCCGATGGAAAGTAGCAGGTGTCTGGTCGTGAATGATGCGTAATGCGTTCACTGTGAATTTTCTGTGGCTCTTTCATGGGTCTGGAATCGGCGAGTGAGGGGACCTTCTTCGAAACGTTCGCCCCAAGCGTCACTTTGGCGGGAGTTTCGCGTAGAAAGCGGAGAATCCTCCACTACACGCGAAGAAAATTATGAAGAGATCCCATCAAGCACTCCTGATGCTCGGCCTGGCGAGTGTAACCCTTCTCGGGCCCGCCATGGGCGCCACCATCGTTTCCACCTACACCGGAGGCGGTGCCGACAACCATTGGGCCACCCCGGAGAACTGGAACCCCGCGACCCCGCCGTCCAACGACGCCACGGACCAGTATCTGATCACGATCCCGGCCTCCCGCGGTATCATCGTCCTGAACCAGAACGCCGCGTTCAATGAACTCACCATCGGGACCGGATCCGAGCTCACCATCGCACCTGGCCTGGGGCTCTTTCCGACCGACATCATCGAAAACAATGGGTTGATCACGTTCTCGACGGTGGCAGGCAACCAGCGGATCCAAACCAGCTTCGATGGCTCGGTCAGCTTCACGGGAACGGGGACGGTCCGCCTCAATGATTCGAACTTCCAAGGGGTGATCCTGGGTCAGAACGGCATCAATACGCTCACCAATGGGGCGGGGCACACGATCGAGGGGTTTGGCACGCTCGGCGAACTATTCGAGACGGCGGTGAATTCGGGACTGATCAATGCGAACGTCAGCGGTCAGATTCTGCAGACGTCAATGGGGATCACTGTCGATGGGGGAGAACTGCGGGCGGAGTCCGGCGGGACGCTCGCCATCTCATCGAATATTACCGGTCAGAATGGGGGGATCATTTCAGTGGGGGACGACTCGCTGGTGCAGCTCAGTAGCGGCACTGTTTCATCCGCCACCATCTCCGCGCTGGATTCAGACGGCGATCTCAGCAACAATCGGGTGCGGATAGGTTCGACGATCACGGCCGACAACGTCACCAGCAGCGCCCGGATCGAGGTGAGCGACGCGAGTAACAATCGCTTGCTGAGAATCCAGAATTCCTTCGTCAACAACGGGGAGATCGTCGCTCTGGACGAGGATGCGGGGTTCACTGGAATCATCATCAGCGGCGATGTCGAACTTTCCGGGACGGGAAAAGTCATCCTCAACGAAGAGGGATCGCACGGAATCAGCGGCACCAGTGGGAGCGAAACGTTCCTCCATGCGGCGGGCCACACGATCGAAGGAAAAGGGGTGATCGGCGGCCCTCTTGAGGCAATCATGACTTTCACGAATGCCGGGCTGATCCATTCCAACCAGGGAGGTATTCTGAGTATTCCCGCTGGCCGCGCCGGCGAGAACTTCGTCAATGAGCCCAGCGGGGTCCTGCGGGTTTCCAACTCAGGCCAGTTGCACATCCCCGGCTTTAGTTCGGCCGGGCAGACGTTCAGAAATCGCGGGCTGATCGATGTTGGCGAGAACTGCTTCTTGGACGCGGCCTTGAATCCGACCTTACAGAACATCAAGCCCACCGTCGTCCTCATGGAATCGGGAAAGATTCACAGCGACGGGATCTTTGAAACCGACCAACTGATCGTGCAGTCCGGCATCATCTCTGGCCGTGGAGTCCTCCGCGCAGGGGCGACGACTTGCGCAGAGAATGTCATCGTTCGGCCGGGAGACGGAGAGGTGCCGGGAATCGGCGTCCTCACCTTCACCCATTCGCTCCCGACTGGTGATCTCCCCAGTTGCGGCGGTATTTTTGCCGAAGATCTGGCCGGCTTCTCCGATGTGGTGCAGCTGGGTGGGTCCACGTTCGACCTCGACATCGCCTCTGCTGGATCCCACGACGAGATCAGATTCAGCAACTCGCCAAAGATCCACGCCATCGGATCGATACGGCTGAAGCTGAATATTACCGGGCCGGCGAGCGGATTCAGTGCCACCGATCAAATTGTCATCGTGTCCGGTATCGGATTTACAACTCCTGTCCGGGGTCCGGGGTTGGGTGAATCGCTTGTGGACTGCGGGGGCAGCAGCGTCCTTGTCCATCCGGAAGCGATCGGCGGGCTGTCCGTGGCCAACCTGCCAGCCTCCGGGCGGCTTACGTCCTACGATGGCCGGGCCTCGTTCAGGGTGGTGCTGTCACCAGGCATCGGACCGGCACAGAATGCCCACGATACGATCACTCTGACGGAATCATCGGTCTCGACCGAAGTCCCCGCCCAGAGCTACGTCTTCAATGTGGATCCAGGCAGTGCCGTCGGCAGTGTTGTGGCGACGGTCAGCGCACCCGCTACGATCACGGGTACGCCGACCTTCGCCATCATCGGCGACACGCCCTTTGAGATCAATCCCGCCACCGGCGAAATCACTCTGGCCACCGCCCTGGATCCGGGATCCCCGCAGACCGTCTTCACCATTACCGTCAACATCTACGACGGGACCAACGTGCAGGTAAATCCGACGACGATCACGATCGGCAACAACGATTCGGTCGTCCGTGGCCTCCTCACCGGCCCCGGCGGCCCCTTCGAAGGGCAGAGTGATCCTGCGGTTGTCTCGCCGGCCGCCGATCCCGATCAAGATGGGATCGGCAACGTCTTTGAACTCTGGTATGGCACCGATCCCACCCACCCGAATCCAGCCCCAGTGGTGACAATTGGAACCATGAACCAAGGCGGCATGACTACTGGAACGTTGGACGTTGCCGTTGATCCCCTGATCGATGACCTCATTGCCATCGATGGCGAGTTCAGCTATGATCTCATCGACTTCCACCCCGGCATCCGACAGGTCACCAATAGCGGTGTGATGAGGAATCTCCGCTTCCTCGACGACCGCTCGGCGCCAGGTGGCAGGCTGTTCGGGCGCTTTCGCTACGATGGGAGCCGCGTTCGCTAGGTGAAAGAGGCTCGCCGGTGCCCCCTCTGTCTGCGGAGTCGCCTGGAAGCGCGGGGCGTTGTTTTTCCCTTGGAAAACGGCCGCGATTCCCTAACGTGGACGCATGTCCGATTTTGAAAACGACCGCGCGGCCCTGATGGCTGTTATCAAGGAAAAATCCTTCGCCACCGGGGAGTTCACGCTCGCCTCGGGGAAGAAGAGCAGCTATTATATCGACTGCCGCCTGACCACGCTGGACCCTAGGGGAGCGACGTTGCTTGGGCGGGTGCTGCTGCACCGGATTCGGGAGGAAGCGCGAGCGCGAGGCGTTGCCATCGATGCCGTGGGGGGCTTGACGATGGGTGCGGACCCGATCGCTGTCGCCATCGCCATCGCGTCGCATCTTGGCGGCGCCGATACAGGGGAGATCCAGGCATTTTGCGTGCGGAAGGAACCGAAGGCGCATGGCAAGGGGAAGCAGGTCGAAGGGAATTTCGCCGCCGGCAACACGGTGGTCGCCCTGGACGATGTCATCACGACGGGCGGATCGACCCTGCAGGCGATCGAAGCCATCGAGCGCGAGGGCGGAAAAGTAGCCTTCGTCGCGGTTCTCGTAGACCGTCAGGAAGGCGGGCGTGAAACGATCGAGAAGGCCGGGTATCCCGTGATTTCGGCCTTCACCCGTGACGAATTGCTTGCTTGAGACCCCGCGATTTCCCTTTTCCAGTCTAGGCCTTTCGTGGCAGAGTGGGAAAGATTTACCAAAACAAGAACAACCCCGAGCACTTAGGAAAACCACCATGAATAAAGAATCCAATCAACCCCTCCCGCGCACGACGCGCCGGGATTTTGTAAAGGCCACGGGCATCGCGGCGGCAGGTGCCGCCTTCGCGCCGCGCATCGCGGGCGCATTTGCGGGCGGTAGCGACGAGATCAAGATCGGTCTTGTCGGCTGCGGCGGAAAAGGGAACAGCGATATCCGGCAAGCCCTGAGTACCAACGGAAAGGTCAAGCTGTGGGCGCTCGGCGACGCTTTCGAGGACAAGGTGAACAACACCCATAAGGCATTTGCCGAGAATGATAAATTCAAGGAGAGTACCGACTGCAAGGAGCGGCTTTTCTCGGGTTTCGATGCCTTCAAGCAGGTTGTCGATTCCGGCGTGGATGTCGTGTTCCTCGTCACGACGCCGGGATTCCGGCCGATGCACTTCGAATACGCGATTTCGCAGGGAAAGAATGTCTTCATGCAGAAGCCCTGCGCCGTGGATGGCGCCGGTGTGCGCAAATTGCTCGCGGCCAACGAAGACGCGAAAAAGAAGGGCGTCAAGGTCGGGGTCGGACTCCAGCGCCGCCACGATCCGCGCTACATTGAGACCGTGAAGAAGATCCAGGATGGGGCGATCGGTGACGTTGTCTCCATGCGTGCCTACTGGGACGGGCAGACCCCGTGGGTGCGTCCTCGCCAGGATGGCCAGACGGAAATGGAATACCAGATGCGGAACTGGTATTATTTCAACTGGCTCTGCGGAGACCATATTTGCGAGCAGCACATTCACAACATCGACGTGTGCAACTGGATCATGGGCGATTACCCGGGCCTCGCGCAAGGCAAGGGTGGCTGCGAAGTGCGCAAAGGCCCGGATTACGGCGAAACGTTCGATCACCACGTGGTCGAGTTCGTTTATGGAAAGAAGTGGGATACGGCCGGAGTGCGGATGCACAGTTCCTGCCGCCACATTCCCGGTTGCTGGGGCGATGTGTCCGAGCAGGTGCACGGGACGAATGGCTCCTGCCATGTCGGGAGTGGTCGCCTTTATGACCGCAAGGGGAACGAGGTCTGGCGTTCGGAGGCTGGTGGCGACTCCGAGCAGCTCCACAAGCAGGAATACCTTGATGCGATCCGGAACAATACCCCCTTCAACGAGGGAGACAATGGCGGTATGGCCTCGATGACGGCCATCTTCGGGCGGATGACGACCTATTCCGGTAAGCTGCTGAAATGGGATGATTGCCTGAACACGAAGGTCGATGTCTTCCCCTACTCTCCCGACTTCAAGTGGGATTGGGCAGGGGAGGCTCCGGTGAAGCCGGGTGCGGATGGACTCTATGCTCTGCCGGTTCCCGGTGTGACGAAGGTCGTCTAGCGCCCCCGAACAAATCCGGATCCCACCCCGGACCTCCTTCAAGTGGAAGCCGGGAAAGCTCGCCTCGCGTCGCTTTCCCGGTTTTCCGCTGTCGAGGATCAAACGGACCCGCATTGCGCGAGGCGGGTTCGGTGCTAGACTTTCAGTTTCCAGCATTTTCAATGAACGCCGACCGGAACTTTCTACCGTCTCTCCTTGCCACCGCCCTTCTCACGGCGGCAGTAGCACGGGAAAGTCTTTTCGCGGTCGATGATTTGCCCCCCGCTGGTGCCGCGACCGCGGGGAATACCGAATCGGATTCCCCTCCGAGTAAGGCGAAGCTGGACGAATTGATTGGAGTGCTAGAATCGGAGGACTACCTGACCCGCATGGGCGCGCAAAGCGAATTGCTCGCCCTCGCTTCCAATCATGCCGCGATCGTGGCCGAGGCCCTTGTCGGTCCGTACCTGGCGGCGAAGGATCCTGATTTGAGAGCGCGGCTGAGGCTCACGCTGTGGAATGCGAAACGCTATGAGGTCAACGAGCGTCCGGTTGGTTTCGTGGGCATCCAGATGCAGGATTCCTTTCGCCAGATCGGCAACCAGGCCAACGCCGGGTTTCAGCGCACCGTGCAGATTGTCCGTGTGATTCCGGATACGGCGGCGGCGAAGAATGATCTTCGGATCGGCGACCAGATTGTGGGTGTCGATGGGAAGGACTTCAACAATGGCGAGTCTCCCAGTATTCTCTTCAAGGAGCATATCAGTTCGCGCACGGTCGGCGAGCCGGTCGATCTGAAGATCATCCGCGGCCCGCAGGAGTTGACGGTGAAGGTGGAGCTTGGAGAACGTCCGATGGAACTGCTGGGGCTTGGTGGAGACGAGCGTGCGGTCCTCGACGCGGCCTTCAGTGCCTTTCTCCGCGAGTCCGCGCAGAAACGCGGACTGCCTGTCCCGGGCGTTAGTCCGAAGGAATCGTCTCCGGACGGAGGGGACGGGAGCGATCAGGAACCCGATCCCTTCGCGCCTTAGGGGTCCTGTATCGAGGAAACGGACGATGCAATCAGAGGAACTGCCGTGGTGCGTTCCTTTATTGGCGAAACATTGGGTCATCCGGATTTCCGCGGGAGAGGAGGTAGGCGAGGAGATTCCGCAACTCGTCGGGGGATAGCAGGTTGATCAGGCCGGGAGGCATCTGGGAAACCGGCACGCGGGTGATGGAAGCGACGTCGGATTGGTTCGCGATGGTCGGCGGCGCCTTCGGATCGGAAGTGTAGACCTCTACGACATCGCCGTGCTCCACGACGATCCCGGTGGCCGAACTACCGTCTTGGAGCTTCACGGTGGACGAGCCGTATTGATCGGAGATGACTTTGCTCGGTTCGATAAGCGATTCGAGGAGGTCACGGGTGCTGAATTTGTTCCGCACGGTGGTGAGGTCCGGGCCGATGGCTCCGCCGGTGCCGTCGAAGCGGTGGCAGCCGGCACAGGCGGTGGCGTGGAAGAGGTTGCGACCGGCGGCGAAATCGCGGCCGCTAAGCGCGCCGGGAGCCTCGAGGGTGGCGAGGGCGCTAGCGAGCGTCCACGCCCGGCCCGGGCCCTTCGGAGGGGTGATGGTAAAGTCGAGCTTCGGCGTCAAGGCTTCCCCGGTGAGGTCGGAGAGGGCGGCGCGCTCGGCCGCCGAGGCATTGGCGAGGGCTTCATCGCGCATGTTTCTGAGGAAGCCGCCGTAGCTGTTGCCGCCGGGATACTTGCCGGCGTCGTTGAGGAAGCCCACGTAGGCGCGGCGCTCAGGCATCGTCCAGCCGTAGCGGATATTGCGAAGCATGAAGGCGTAGCCGATCTCACGGGCGGGCGTGGGATTGTCGAGCATCTTGCGAATGCCGCCGCCGTAGCCGCCATTGCGCGCGATGAGTTCGCCCCAATCGGGGACTTCGGGCTTTGAGGGATTCGTGATGAGGGCCATTGTCTTCTCGACGATGCCGGGGGCGTCGAGGGAGACGAGAACCCGTACCAGCTCCGTATTGAGGTTCGCGCTTTTCGACGGGAGGAAGGGCGAGAGCTGGGCGATGACTTCCGCTTTCTCCTCGCCTTCGGGAGCGCCGAGCCGTATGAAAGTGAGTGCGTAGGCGCGGAGGAGGCCGAGGAATTGACTCTCCTCGAGCGCTTCCGGCTTCATGGTGAGCAATGAGGCGATTTGGCGTGCGCGGAATTCCTTTTTCCCGGAACGGGCGAGGGCGACGGAAGCAGTGATACGGGCCTGGGGATCGGATTCCGAAAGAGCGCGCTCGACCCAAGAATCCACCGGCTGGGCCTCGATGGCGACGCGGGCGGCGTGGCGCAGGAAACGGTCGGGACTTCGCAGATGCGGCCACGCGGCGTCGACGGCTTTCGGATCCTGACGACCGTGGAAGGCTTCGAGACTGCGGCGGAGGGCGCGGGCCTTGGCCGCTTCGGGCGGGCCCTCACCGGTGGCGGGGGCGGTCGAGGCTTCGCCGGTGTAATTGACTCGATAGAGCGCGGATTGTGTCCCGCGTCCCCCGATGGTGAAGTAGAGCGCGCCGTCATCCCCGATGATGGCGTCGGTGACGGGAAGCGGAGCGCCGGCCACGAATTCCTCCGACTTCGCGGTGTAACCCGCGCCGCTGGGAATGGGGTGAATGGCATAGATCGTGCCGAAGGTCCAATCGAGGGCGAAAATCGCGTCCTGGTATTCGGCGGGGAATTTCGCGCCGGTGCCGCAGACGACGCCGGTCGGTGATCCGGGGCCGATGTCGACGAGGGGCGGCAGGCTGTCCTCGTAATAGACGGGCCATTTCCCCGTGCCGCTGCGCCAACCGAAGTCGGCACCGCTGACGGCGTGGCAGATCCGGGTCGGGCGGTACCAAGGCGAGCCCATATCCCATTCCATGTCGGCATCGTAGGTAAAAAGGTCGCCGAAGCGGTTGAGCGCGATGTCGTACTCATTGCGGAAGCCCATGCAGTGGACGCGATAGGCCTTTGCGTCCGGAGTGACGCGGCAGATCCAGCCGCCGGGTGCCATGCGTCCCCTGGCGTGACCGTTGGCGTCCCAATCGCGGGGCAACAACAAGTCCTCGTCCCAGGAAGCGACGGCAGAGCCGACGACCACTTCTTTTGGAAGATCCGTATGGTTGCCGGCCTCGACGAAAAGGTTCTCGCCGTCGTCGCTCAGGATGACTCCGTGGTTGCCGTGCTCGCCACCGCCCCTTGCGCCCGGCAGTTGCTCTACCGTGTCGAGCATGTCGTCGCTGTTCGAGTCCGTGAGACGGAAGAGGCCTCTGCCGCTGGCGTGGACATACAGGCTGTCGTGCGCCCAAACGAGGCCTTGAGCGCCGGAGATTTCGACCGGGATCTTCTCGACCTCGACATCCGTCGTCTCGGTGGAATCCGTCACGGTAACACGATAGAGTCCCTTTCCGTCCTGATCGGATGCGATGAAGCGGCCCTTCGGATCCTTGGTCAGGGAAACCCACGAGCCCTGCTCTCCTTTCGGCACGGTGTAGAGGAGTTCGGCTTCGAAGCCATCGGCGATGCGGAGGTTCTCGGGATCAAGGGGCGAACCGCCGCCTCCACCTCCGCCGCCCGCGCCGGGAATGCCCCAGGGTTGGACGCCGAGCTTGCCGCGGTCCTGCGGCTTCGACCAGGTCAGGTCATTGAAGGAGGCATCCTGCCAGCCCCTCTCTTCCTTGTCGGTGAGTCTCCATCCGTCGTCGCCGGTCATGATGACGGCAGATTTTCCGTCGGCCGAAGTGAGGACAAGTTTCACAACGAGCGCCGAGACGCCGCCCGCGTTCGAGGCCTGCACGGCGATCACATTCTTGCCGCCGATCTTCAACCGCGCGAGCACGTCCTTGCTCACCGGCGTCTGCCACTCGCTGCTGGAGGCAATTTCCGTCCCATTGATCCACAGCTTCAGGATGTTGTCGCAGCTCGCGAAGAGGTGGGCGGCCTTCAGCGGCGCATTCAAGGCGAAGGTGCGGCGGACATACTGCGTCTTGTCCTGATCCTGGCCCCAGATCCAAGTTGGAAGTGGCTTCTCGCCAAAATTCGGGGTTTCGGCCTTTGCTGCTTCTGCCTTTACCCTCACTTTCTTCCGCGCCTTCGATTGCTTCACCGGCACCGTCTTTCCAGCCGCTTCTTCCAGCGCGGCCGTTGCTTCGGCGAGGGAGAGTTTTTCCAACTGGATGTCCTTCGCGAAGGCAGTCATCGGTGGCCCGGCGTGGACCTGGAGCCCGATCACGCCCGATGGTCGGTTGACCGGCGACTCATCGGTAACGTCCACGGTCGTCACGCCGTTCACTTGATGAAGGACACGCGTGCCGGCCGCGATGACCGTGTATTCGTTCCAATCGCCAATCTTGAACTCGCTCGCGTTTCCGACCGCACCTTCGACGGTCTTGGTGCCATCGGCACCGAACGCAACCTTTTGTCCGCGTTGCGCCATGATGCCGTAAGGCGTCTTTTCACCGTAGAGCATGCCGAGGTAGTCCTTCGATGGATGGATGTCGCACTGGTATCCCTTGAGGACGAAGCCCGCCGGGTCCACGATTTCGCTTCGGTACTGGATGCCCGAGTTGTTGTCTCCCTCGACGCGTACCTTGGCCTTGAGGATGAAGTTGTCGGGCTCGCCGCCCTTCCAGACGAGGAAGGTGTTCGAATTCAGCGGATGACCCACGGTGTTGCCCACGATCATCCCGTCCTTCGCCGACCAGAGATCGGGATTTCCCTCCCAGCCCGCGAGATCGTTCCCGTTGAAAAGATTCTCGAATTCCGCGGCGCGAAGCCGGTCGGTGCCGGAAACAGTGACGAGGGAAAGGCAAAGAAAGGGAAGCGAGGTTTTCATGACGGCTATGGAAAGAAGAGGTGTGGCGAGCAGATAGGAGACACCGTGAGATCGCCGCTGTCGAGGAAGGAAAAGGGCGGCGTGCGGCTCGGGAAATGAGAAGTTTCAAAGGCGCTCCAACGGAAAATGCTATCGGCCAGGGAGGCGGCATAGAGACCTGCTCCGCCTTCCTTCGGGCTTCGATCCAGAGCGTTCCCGCAACCGCCACCGGCGGATACCCGCGAACAGAAAATTCGGGTGCGGGTTCTCACCCTGTGAAGGAAGGGGCGTGTGTGCAGCCCCGCTTCCATGCCCGACAGAACTATTCCAGCGTCACCATCACCCGGAAGGCATCCGCAGGAATAGCATCGAGCAGTGTGCGCCATTCGAACGTTCCATTGCCGAGATGGGCCGGGGAGAATGTCGAGTCTTGCCAGCCCGTCGCGAGACCGTATTGCACGGCGTAAGTTGCCTGCGTGCCCCCAGTCCAGCCGAGGATGACCTCATCGTTATCGATGGAGATCGTCAGATTTCGGGGAAAAGCCGGACGACCGGGCGGGGTGCTGGTCGCGTCGCCGGGATCGGTGAGGGCGAGGTATTCCTCGCCATCGGCGAAGCCATCGTGATCGGAATCGTCCCAAAAACCGGAGGCGAGGCCGTTGAGGAAGCGTTGTTCGAAGCCATCGTCCATGTGGTCGCCGTCCGTATCCACGATGCCTCCCCGCAGGTTGGCGTTGATGATGCTGATAGCGAGAAGCTCAACATCAAGGGGATCGCCCTGCGAGGCGGGGAATCCCGTGATGTGGACGGACATTCCAGGAAGAAAGCCGGTGTTATTGTAAAGAGCGAGATCGGCGGGCCTGAGTCGGTAGGAAACGGTGCCGTTTTCGACTTCCGAGACGAGGGTGCGCCCCCTCAGTGGGTGGATCTCCGCGGAAGCGTCCCGCGCGGCCCAGCTTCCATTGGGAAGGAGAACAAGGGTGGCGTCGAAGTCGAGTACCAAGCGCGACTGGGGTGCCGCGAGAAGCTGGTCGCGGAGCAAGGCGAGGGTCGCAGGCGAGGCCGTGACTACCCCGCTGTAGAGGCTGTCCATCAGGCCGGTGTCGAAGAACTCGATGATTACTTCAGGAGCATTCCAGATCTGGCCCAGGACGACGGGTCGATTCTGGTCCGTGGCGAAGAGGATCATTTCGCGGACGGCGTTTCGCAGCGGGAGGTAGTCCGGATTGGTCACAATCTCCGCGTGAAGTTGCTGGACAACGTGGGTCAGTTCGTGGGCCAGGAGTCGGGTGTCCTGTGGTTCCTCCAATGTCGCAAGATCGGCCCGTGTGATCGCGCGGGCGGCCGCGTCGCTGATCCAGGGGAATTTTACCTTCACGGCGGGCTCTCCTGCGGGTGCGAATTGCTGGGATATCCACGCCGTGAATGCGGCGAGGGCGAGGGTCGTATCGGGAGTGATTGCGATCATATTGGTCGAGGGATCGATGCCGCGGGCTTCCGGGAAAGCGGCCAGGCTGGCCACGACGTCATCGATCCATTGCGCGCGTTGCGCGGCTGTCGGATAGGGAATGGGCACAGGCGATGACGCGGGAGCGGGCGGAAGGGGAAGGTCAGTGCCGGAAGGCATGGCAAAGCCGAGCATCATGGGGGCGGCCCCTTCGGGAATCGGAAGGGTCAACTCGGTGATCAGGGCATCATGAAAGAGATGGCCGCTGCGCGCGTGCAGGAGTCGGGAGTCCTTCTTGCCGTAGTAGTCGTCGATCATGATCGTCGCGATTCCGTCCGGGGCGACCACCGCGCGACTCACCCCCCCTTCGACCGGTGAGTAAACCCGGATGTCGCCGCGGGTAGCCGGCGTGTCGGCAAGTCCGCCGCCCGGCGCGGGAATCGAAACCCGCATCTCGAACGACAGCGGTGGGAGCACGAGGACGCTCACCACCCCTGGGACGGAATTCGGCGAGGTGGGGTCGGAACCATTGAAGACTTCCTCCGCGTTTGTGAATCCGTCTCCATCGGCATCCCCGTCGCCAAAGGGATCGAGTCCAAGGGAGACAGCGATGGCGTCCGGCAGGAAGTCGTGGTTCGCATCACTGGCGAAGGAAAGCTCGATGTCGTAGGCGGCGGTCTGGAGGGATCCCAGCGCGCCGGATGGTGCCTGTCCGTAGTAATCGATCACGGTGTCGGCCGAGACGAAGAATCCGCCGGCATTCGCGGACTGCCAAGACTGGCCATTGATACGGTAGGTCACGGATGTTCCCGCTGGCGCGGCGAATGTCACTTCTACCGGTGAGTTGTAGCTTCCCGCGGGTGGTGATATCGAGACGGTGGCATTGCCGTCGGCGGTCACCGCTCCCTTAAAGAACAGGCTCGATCCGGAATCGCCGAATTGATTCGCGAGGACCGCCGCCGTCGGGCCGGGATCATTGGTGGGGCTCAGTTGCACGGCCATCGGATTTCCGAGTCCGCGCACGCTTCCGAGATAGCTTTCTCTCGTAACATGAATCTGCCCCGCGGCGAGACTCGCGTTCCGGGCCCAATCGCCGGTGAGAAAGGTTTCAAACTCGAAGCCACCGCCGCTGATCGGATCATCGGTGAAAAGAGCGATCGTGGCATGGGCAGCGACTTTCGAGAACAGCGGTGAGTTGCCCTGCGCGACGATTCGGAAGCCGTTACCCGCATCCTCGTAGACCGCGTAGGGAACCGACGCGCCGTTGGACATACTGTCCTCGAGGTATCCGGCTCCTCCAGGTCGCATGGATGCGAAGAGCCGATCCTCCGCGATCGCGAGGATCGAGGCAAAGCGTTCGCCTGGCGGCGGGATGAGCATCTCCCTCAATTGGAAGCCGGTCGCGGGATTGAAGTCGTAGATTCCGGCGCGCTGTCCCTGGTCGTGGCCGATGATGGTGATGTCCATGCCGCTGACCGTTATGGTGCCGTCCTTTTTCATGCTCACGCTTTCGGGAGGGGGAACCTGCATGACCCGGAGCCAGGTGTCTCCGTCTCCGACGTCCATCACCGGATTGCCGGGTTCCCAGACAATGAACCAGGGCAGGGCATCCTCGCCCGTGAGATGGCCGGCATCAAGGTTCGAGGTGTAACCGCGCTTCAGGGTGACTTGCTCGTACCGTAAAGGCCCAGAAGGAGCGGCGCTTCCGACGCCCGCGCTGAACAACTCGATGCCTGTGGATGGAGAAGGCTCGACACCGGAATCATCAAGGTAAGTGGTCGCAACCGCGAGGAATTGGGTAAGTTCGCCAGCTTGATCCGTTGGAGGGACGGATGCCGTCGCATGATGGAAGCCGAGGGAGGTGGAGGGATCGAGGGCGGTGGTTCCGGAGACGCGGGATCCGGGGAGTTCGAAGATACTGAGGCGCGGATTGCTCCCCGCGACGAGCGCGGTCGCCAGCTGGTCGGGGGCCGTTGGAAGAGTGATCGGTTCCGCTCCCGCCGGTCCGGCTCCGAGAACGAATTCGTCGTTCCGGGGAGTCACATTGAGGTCCGCCTCACCCCAGATGACGCCGATACGGTTCGCGCGGAAACTACTGAGGATGAGATCGTCGGTGCCGTCGCCATTCAGATCGGCGGTGCGAAGGGAGTCGGGATTCAACGGGTGGAATCGGTTCCCGGGATACGACGTCCAGTCGAAGTCCGGCGAACCCGGAATCGCGGCGCCAATGGAAAGTTCGCCCGAGGTGGGATTCAGCAGGATGACATCGGGTTCGGCGACGCCGGCACGAAAGGCACGCGCGGTAAGGAAAGCGAGGTCGCTTTGATTCGCTTGAGTCTGTGCCGCCGCGAGCGTCGCGAACGCGAGGGGCGCGAATAGGAGCAGGCGGGCTATGAATCCTGTGTGCATGCTAGTTACCGGTTTCGAGCAGGAGGGGGACTTGCACATCGTTCGAGCGGAGAACCTCGCGGACCTCGCCGCCGGCATCGTGGAAGACGAGTGTCACCGCGTAGCGGCGCCCCGTGAGAACGGGTTGATCGATGCGTAACCATAGGCGCGGAAAGATGTCACCGACGGTGGCGGGGCTACTGGCGACCTTGATGGATTCATCGATGATCTGGAGTCCGCTGCCACCTTGCGCGGGGGCGGTGAGAATGCGGTCGAGGCGATGGGTGGTTTGTAACATGGTGCCTCTTCCGCCAGGCGACGTCTGGTGGAGGTAGGCGACCACCGAGAGGGAGTGATAAAGATAGGGATCGATCGAATCGACGGGAAGCGGCACGTCGGCCGAGGTGAAGGGGAGTTGCCCGATGGCGACACGGATGATGGACTCGTCGCTGTCCCATTCCGCGCGGACGGCGCCCGAGAGGCCGGGTGTATCGCGCAGCGGCCAGGGAACTTCCGCGACGGGATTCGTGTGCTCGAGCCATTGCAGGATAACCGGTTTGCTCCAGGTGCCGGTGTCCCGTTCGTCGCCGATTCCCGCTGCCGAGCGCACCATGAACCTGTAGGCAACGCCCTCGATCAGCTTCATGGTATCGGCGAAGGCGGGCGCGTTCGCGCCGAAATCCGTGGGCACCCGGGCGGTCTCGAAGATGCCGAATTCCCGGATCGCCCCTCCGGCCTCGAAGACGAAGAAAGTTGATTCCGCGTTCGACGGGGGCGGGCTGAAGGCGAGGTCGAAGCGCTCGGCGCCCGGCGGGCAGAACCATTCGAGATGCTGCGTTCCGGTCTCTGTCGCGTCCGGTGCCGTTCCGGTGATGGTCGGCACCGGTAAGCCGTCACGGGGCGCGACCTTCACACAGCCGACCGGTTCCATCGGGCCCGGATTCCCCCCGGCGTCGAAGCCCTGGATGTAGTAGCAGAGTTCGCCGCCGTGCGGGGGAAAAGTGCCGTCGCACACGGTGATGGGTCCGGGAGTCACGACGTTGCCGCTTGCCACCTTCGTTTTCCGTCCGTTTGGTCCCAGTTGCCGGAAGACGATCCATGAGGCGATGTCGGCGTGGGCGTTGAAGGTGACGCACAGCTCGTTTAGCTCACCGGTTTCCGGATGGAGTGGGGGATAAAAGCCCGGACAATCGCCCGCGTCCATGGTGCCGGTGCAATCCCAGCGCGGCGTGAACGTGTGCCTCCCAAAGGGAAGCGGATCCGCGGCCGTCGCATCGCTCCACTCGCTGATTCTCCCCCCCGCGTGGCCGAAACGGGCGCCGAAGGTGGGAGCCGCAAACTCCGCGGGCTGAAACGCCACGGTGAGGGAAGACTTGCCGGGAGCAAAATAATAACGGCCGACAAACCGGTTCGGCGATTGGGATCGGAACTCGACCCACTGCCATTGATCGCTCGGACGGGCTGCTTGAAGCCGTGCCGTGAAGGGCTCTGCTCCCACGCCATTCGCGCTTTCATATCCGATGACAATATCGCAGCAGTCCATGTCGAGCCTCCCGCCCATTCCGTTCGGGCCGATCAGATCGTGAATCGACGCCGGAACGGGACCGGTCGGGCCACTGATATTGCCAAGGCCGGCACCGTCCTTGCAGGGCGTGTCGTCCTCCGCGCGGAGACGATAGTAGACGGTTTCGGAAGGGCCGGGCACGGGAACCGTCGCCGGAGCGCGGTGGTCGAATCGGATCATTCCGTCCGCCGTTTCGTGGCTGCCGTCGTTGGGAACCGTGACGAGGCGGCTTGGAGTCAAAGGAGTGGGATCGACGAGGTAATCCTGAAGCACCTGGTCGTAATTCGACGAACAGTAGAGGTACCAGCGACGCACGTCGGAGGCGGGAGCGGCCGGCCATTCGAGGCGAATGAAATCCTCCGCGCTCCCGCTCTCGAAAGTGCGGACATTTATCGCCTTCAATCCCACGGGTGGGCGCGGCGCGATGCGGTCGCAGATGGTCACCATGACGCCCTGGCTTGGATTTCCCGCCCGCCCGAGGACGTCGCATTCGGCGACCCAATACATATAGCGGTCACCGGCGACAAACGGTTGCCCGCCTTCCTCCACGCTGAATCCGGTGTCGGCGGAATCGTTGTCATCGGTGAACATGGGAGTGTCGAAAGCCGGAGCGAGCGGGCAATTGGGGATTTCCTCCGGAAGAACAGGGAGGGCATTCACCCTCACGATATGTCCGGAAGCGACCGCCGCGAGGAGGGCGGCGCGGCTGATAACGGCGGGGGGCACAACGCCGAAGGCGTCGATCCAGACCTGTCGGTTCGCCCGGAAAACCTTTGTGCCCGACCAGTGGAGGAATTTCTCGCGCAAGGGTTGCGGATAGCACCACTGCAACTGCACGCGCAGGTCGCCCGCAGGGGAAGCGTCGACCTTTTGGCTCAGGCCGGATGGGGCGTCGAGATAGGTTGGGCCCGTGCCGACGGTGGCGCGTCCGATGACGGCGCCCTCCGTGAGCGTTTTCGGATTGTAGGCACGGACTTCGAAGGTGGTCGGAGTGTTCGACGCGACGCGGACAAGTGCCGCGCGGCCGAGGGCGGAGGCGATCGCGGGGTGCGTGCTGGCGAGCGTTTCGCGCTGGAATTCGATGACACCGGTTTCCGATTTGCCCTGGATCAAGAGTGAGACTTTCTCGGCGAGAGTGCCGCCCGGAAGGGCACCGGCGGTCATTTCGGTCAGTCGCGCCTCCAGGGCGACGAGGTCGATTCCCGCTGCCTGCGCTTGCTGGAGCAGATGCCCGAGGGTCACGGGATCGGTTGTCTTCTGGATGGTGGTGAGCAACCCGTAAGGCGCGGGGGAGGCCTGCTGCCCGGTCTTCGCGTAGACCCTGTAGGCCTCGTCGGGCCGCGCTCCATCGATGAACTTGAGGAAGACGAGCACCCAGTGCCGCCCGGCGTCGGCGGGATTCGCGACTTCCGCCACACAGCCGATCTTCGGACTCGCGGCGGAGGCGGCCGTGGCGGCGAGGAGGGAAAGGAGTAAGGCCTTGGCGCTCATTCGGGTGGGACGATCAGGGATTCACAAGCCAGTTTCCTGATCCTCCGCCAACCTTGATGTAGCGGAGATCGATCGATTTCGATTTGCAGATCTGGAACGGCTTGAAGCCGATGCAGGCCTTGGCCTCGGCGCTGCCGTCGAAAGTGTGGGTGTTGATTCCCGCCTCGTAGAGATAGCCCAGCGAGAGCGAGCCCTCGGCCTTGAGGAGGCAGAGTAATTCGCCGCTGATCGAGCCGCCGAGCACGCCGCCGAAGACCGGCAAGTTTCCCGAATCCGAAAGGGCGATCGCGCCCACTTCGGCACCTGCCGTCACATTGAAAAGGCAACCACCACCAAGGAGGGGAACCTTCCCGGAAAGATGGGCCGCCACGCCGCGCGCGTAGCCGCCCGGGCCCGGTGCGAAGTTGAAGTCCGGATAGAAGGCGAAGGGTGCGGCCGAGCATGTCTGACCGAGAAAGAATCCGCCCTCGAGATCGGCCGAGGCGGGTCCCGCACCGAAGCGCCCGTTGCAGTGCGCGGCGAGGTAGAATTCGCGGGCAGTTCCGCCGTCGCCATTGCCGCCGAGGGCCATCGTGGCGCTGAACTGCTGCATGCCCATGGAATTCACGTCGAGGCCATCCTGCATCACCTGGACGTATCCGGCGAAGCCGGTGGGCGTGAAATTCCCCGGATCGACGAAGGAGAACTTCAGCTCCAGATCCATGCGGCTGTCGAGTCCGAAGCCGACATTGGTGCCGCCCGATGATTTCAGATAGATCTCCGGCGTGACGTCTCCCACCGGACCTTCGCAGACCGAGCTGCCGTCGGAGACACGCTCGTTGTACTTGAGGAGCGCATCGGCGGACATCGGGATGCCGATGCCGATCGGCGTCGGAATACTGAATTCCGCCTGGGTCTGCAGGCAGATCTGGGTGAGCCGGTCGCTCCTGGTCGTGGCCTCGCCTTGGAGTCGGATCGATTTCACGTAGGACAGGACGCCGGAGAAGGTGTCGGTAACGCCTTCGAGCGCGGAATTGATCGCACCGAGGGCACCGCTTTCATCGAGGATATCGACGATTGCGCGGGAGAAGGCCTGCATCGCGGTGGCGAGCGCCTCCTGAATCACGGTGTCGAGATAGCCGAGTCGCGCGCGGAGGATGGACTGGATATTCACCGCTTCAAGGCTGGCGAAAAGATGGTCCCGTATCGCGCCGCGGATGACTTCGCGGATTTCCTCATCCGAGAATTCCCGGACCTGCCCGTTCATTTCCGTACTCACCCGGACGAAAACCTGATTGCGAACCCCCGCGACGACCGCCTGCATATCGCTCACCGCGTCACTGACCTCGTTGAGGAAATCCTGGCCCTGCGCGAGCAAGTCGTTTGTTTCCGCGACGATGTCGCGCAGCTTCGCAAGGGCCTCACGCGCGTCCCCGAGCCAGCCGGTGTCGGCTTCCGCGATGAGGGACTGCAATCCGGTGTCGGCGATGTCCGGTGGAAGTTCGCCTCCCATCGGATTCAATGCGAACTCCGCGAGCGCGTAATTCAGCAGCGCGCTAAGGCCGGCGTGGCCCGAGGCGTCGCCGTCGAGGAGTTGCACGACACAGTCGAGCGCGTTCTCAAGTTTTTCGAGTCGATCGCGCAGGGTACCGATGGCGGTGGTGGCGGTCTCGGTGGCGTCCTGGAAGGTGCCGAGGCCCTCCAGCGCCTGTTCCAAGGGCCCGTTCGCGCCCAGCTTCGTGTCGAGTGTGGCGTTGAGATCGGTGGCTGCCCACGCGGGATTGTTCTGTTCCATTGTGCGAAGGGCCTGCGCGAGTGGGCCGACGATGGAAGTCTCGGTCGCGCGTTCGACGGTGGCCTGGAGCAGCGTTTCCAATCGGTTGTCGAGGGTCTCCGCGAGGGCGAGCAGGCCTTCCTTGATGGGGGCCGCGATTTCCTCACCCAATTCCTGCGCGACGCCCTGCGCGCCGTAAGCGGTCGCTTCCTCGATGAGCTTGCCCACACTCATTTGAAGGAGGCCGCTGATGTCGAGACCGAAGTGGATTTGCGCGAGTTTCGCGTTCACCCGATCGATGCCGGAGTCCACGGTGAGGAGGATAAGGTCGGCCTCGGTGTCCCCGGGGGTGTGGAAATTGCCCGTTGGCGTGTTGTAGGTGACCGGAAAATCGAAGGCGCCTTCCTTTCCGAAAAACGAGGCCATGGCACGGGGATGAAAGGTCGCGCTGTCGCGGTATTGGCCCGGGGTCATTCCCGGAGGGGTTCCGCGATGACTCAGATCGACCTCCGCCCCCTCGAGATAGTCGCCCTGCACGAAACCGACCAGCACCTCGTCGTCGATTTCGGGCAGCGCGAAGGTATGAAAACGAATCGCGATGTTATCGAAAAAAGCGACATCCAGTGCCCCGGTTCCGGTGACGAAGCCGTCGCCCGCCGGAAGGGTGTTCGGGTTATTGAAGAAAAGGTCGCTGGTCGGCCAGAAGTAATACTGCCCCGCGAAACCGGACTGCGCGACCAGCGAGAGCTGGCTCGGCGCGAAGTCGGGGTCGGACGGAACGGTCATCGAGCCATCACCGAGGAAGCAAAGATAGCCGGCTTTATCTCCGGGAAGGCCGTTCACGGTGGCCACGGACGCATAGCGCAGGCAGGCACGCGAATCATCGCAATCGCCCGGGGTGACGAATGCGGCCGAAGCATTGCGAATCTCGAAGTCCTGCCAGTAATCGAGGCGCTTGGCTTCCTCACCGGGCGGAAGTTTGAAATCGCTGAGATTCCCGCAGCAACTGATCCGCATTTCCTCCGCACCCTGAACGAAGCCCGCATAGGTTGCGCTCAGGTCGATCTGGCCGTCGATGTAACTGTCGAGCATCCGGTTGCTCAGGGCATTGAAACCCCAGTGGGTGAAACTGATAGGGAAGCCGATCGGGGAGCCGTAGAGTGTCGTCATGAAGGGAAGCGCGGCCGGATCGGCCTCGATGATCCCACTGGCACCGGAGCAACGGGCGTAGGCCTTCGTGTTATCGAGAAGCAGGTAGGAAACCGGGTTGCTTCCGGCGACGCGCGATGCGGCGGAAAGGCCGGCGAAATGGAGGAAGTTGAATCCCGCGTAATGGCCGAAGCCCTGCTCGTAGTCGGTCGTTCCCGGATAGCCGAGCGCGCCGTCATGGTCCGTCTGAATCTCGGCGTGGAGAAAGCGCGCCGGATTGAAATTCGAATCCGTGGGATCGGGCGGAACGCAGGGGCCGGGCATGTAGAAGCTCGATTCCGTGAACGGATCGGTGGCATGGACCGCTTCTCCGTCCTCGTTCAGCCCGATGACGAGATGTCTTTCGACGCCATTGAATTGCGCGTCGGTGGCGAGATTTCCACTCGCAACGAGTCCGGCCTGCGCGGTGAACGAGAGCTCCGGGGAGAGAATACGCATACCCTGTTTGGCGCCAAGGCCGAGGTCGGGACAGCCTTTGTCGTACTGAAGATGGATCCAATCGGCTGCCGCCGTCGAGGCATCGGGATCCACGCGGCTGTTCGCGATGCGGAGCGTCGAGGCCAAACCTCCGACGTCGGCGTCGGGAAAATGCGCGGTGTAATCGCCCGGCGCGAGATTCAGGGCGATGCTGATCCCGCCGTCATCGCCGGGAAGAACTTCGAGATCGCTCCCGGCAGTGGATTGCAATCGGAACAGATAGCAATCGTTCGTGCGCGGGAGCTTGCCCGTTTCGGTCAATTCCTGCTGGTAGCGGGAACGTCGCAGGAAGCGCGTACCCGGCTGCTCAAGCGCGAGCACCGTGCCGTCGAAAGTCCATCTTGGCGGTGTGAAGGAGACGGCGAGGCAATCGTCGATGAACTCCCGCCCCGCCGGAAACACTCCATTCACCGATGAAGGTGGCTGGAGGGTGGGCGTGAGGGGCAGCGCGACACTTTCGCTATCGAAAACACTCCGCAAAATGCCCGACGTTCCGTCACGCCAGCCAAGACCGGGCGGAAGGACGAGGCGGAATTTCCGCGCCGCAATGCCCGAGGGTGCGATGAGCACAATGCCGCGGGAGGCTTGCCACGCACCCCAACTGAAGCTCCCGTCGCCGTCATCGATTTCCGCATTGCCCGCCGTGACCGTGAGATCGCCCGTTGCCGGATCGCGGAAGGCGGTGAGGGTGGGGGACGAGTTCGAGGTGTTCGCGTAGGGCAGGCCTCCCGTGAGTTCGCCCCCGAAGAAGGTGAACTGCCATCGGTGGCCACCGAGATATTGGGGCGAGACCGGCGAGCCGTTGCTTTCCAGATCAGTGAGGCTGGTGCGAATCGACCCGAAATTCAGGGCGCCGCTGAAGTGCGGGAAATTCAGGTAGGTCAGCGGCTGGTCGTCGTCGAGGGTGAACGCTCCCACGGCCGGATCCTCGATGTGGAAAACCTCCAGCAAGAGCGTGTGCGAAGTATCATCCGCGAGGAGGAAGGGAGGATCGAGTTCAAAGGCGACGTTGACAATCTCGTCGTAAAAGCCGGAGACACTATACGCGGAGCTAAAGCTCGTCTGCGCGATCTGCGCGCCTCCGGTGATGCTCAGCGTGGCGCGCCAACGCACCGTGAGAATTGCGGGGAGTGCATTCTGGGCGCGTTGAATGCGGGCACTGGCGTTGATGCGCAAGGTATCATACGTAAGGTGCGATTCGAGCAGATAAGGTGCGCCGAGGTTCCCCGAGAGTTGGGAAATCGTGACGCCGACTGGGGCCGCTACCGCAGTCGTGGTAGAGAAGGCGACACCCAAAGCAATCCAGCGCATCATAACAAAGGCCCGTCGGGGGATCATCGGGCCTCTGAACGATTAGCCCTCAAGATCCATCAACGACTTTTATCCTATGCGCTAAACTGATGAAAAGCACCGCTAAAATTAAAAAAAATACCGGAGCTCCGCTTGAAAGGCGGGACTCCGGTATCGAATCGCCGGACGCCGAAATCTTGAAAATCAGGCGAATCGGCGGGAAAGATCGCGACGATCAGGAGGTCGCGATGGCGTCGGCTCCGGTCTCGCCGGTGCGGATGCGGACGACTTCCTCAACGGCCGAGACGAAGACCTTGCCGTCACCGATCTTCCCGCTGTTGGCGGTCTTGACGATGGCGTCCACCACGGCGTCTTTCTGGTCATCGGCGACGACGATTTCAAGTTTCACCTTGGGAAGGAAGTCGACGGTGTACTCGCTACCACGGTAGATTTCGGTGTGTCCCTTCTGGCGACCGAAGCCCTTGACTTCGGTGACGGTCATTCCCTGGATGCCGATTTCGGACAGGGCTTCCTTGACGTCTTCCAGTTTGAAGGGCTTGATGATGGCTTCGACTTTTTTCATGCGCGTGTTTCTGGTGGGTGGTGGTTGGGTAGATGGATTCAGTTCTCGCAGGGGTGCTATTCCGTTGGAGACTCCCTGTCGTTTCAGATTCAAAGCGTTATTCGTGCCAAGATTCATTGAAAGTTTCGAAAGTGCGTCAGGCCAGTGACTTAGCGCGGAGCGAAGACACGGGATTCCCGCAAGGCTCCTGGGCGGAGGGGTAGGAAGCGTGTCTCTATGGTAAGATTCTTACCTGTTTTCCGTGAGGCTCCCTCGGCGGGGCTCCTTGGCCCGGCTCCCAAGGGGGGGACGGTTTTGGGGATGGGGGAAATTGCCGTTGCCGGGTTCGGATTGGTCTATTAGGTTTCGCTCTTCCGGCATATTCCGTGCCGGTCTTTCCCGAACCGAACTCCTCTAGTATGATGAAGGCGAAACTTTTGAGAATCTCACGTCCCGGACTGCTGGCCATCGGCCTGTGCGCTGTCTTCCCGATGGTTGCTTCGGCTGCCGACGAGGGGCCGGCGATCGCGAACGGCCCTGCGCTCACGCTCAAGGCCCGCCTGAATCCGGGGAAAACCTACACTGTTCGTCAGGTGATGACCTCGGAGATGGCGTTGCCTCTTGGGGATGGAAACAAGGCCCACACCACCTTGGAATACCTCATGAAGATGGCGGTAGGCTCGGCGGATCCCGATGGGAGCAAAACCGTCGGTGTCTCGATGGATGGCTTCAAGATGAAGATGGAAATGGGAGCGACAACGATGGAATACGACTCCAAGGATCCGAACAAACAGAATCCGCTCCTGAAGGGAATCATGGGGCAAATGGCCGAGAAGACCTTCGAGGCTCGATTCGACAAGGACGACAAGATGGTTGAGGCGAAGAAAGACGGGAAAAAGGCGGCCGCCGCCCCGAATATGATGGGGATGTCACTGGGGGAAGACGAAGTCAGGCAAATCATGGCCTCGCTGGTCGATCATGGATTTCCGGAGGGAAAGGTCAAACCGGGAGACACCTGGAAGCATGAGGTGAAATCCGCGATGAGCCAGATGGGTTCCTTCGCCATGGAGATGGAGTATGAGTATGTCGGAGAGGAGGACCACGAAGGGCACGCCTGCGCGAAACTCCGCGTGAAAGGAAGCAAAGCGCCCACGGAGGCTGCTGCTCCGGGAACCCCGCCGGCTGTCATGGAGATAGGGAAGGCCGACATGGAGGGCCTCATCCTCTTCGATAACAGGGAAGGCATCGCCCGCTATACCGAAATGAACATGGACATGAACATGACCGCGGGAGGGGCCGAATTGCCGATGCAGTCCAAGGTGACCTCTTCGCTTGTCGAGATCGGGAAGGCGGAGTGACCGTGGGTGACGACCGCAGCATCGCGCTCGGCTTTCACCGAAATCCGGGATGCTGGAGGAAGCCGAAGGATAGGCACTTCCCTTTGTTCTCGCCTGCCCGGGCAAGTCAGAGTACCTTGGCGGAATGAACAGACGACGACTTGGACGCAGCGGGATCACCGTATCGGACATTTGTCTCGGGACGATGACCTTTGGCCTCCAGGCGGACGAGCGTGAGAGTTTTGCCATCATGGACCGCGCCTTCTCGGCGGGTGTCAATTTCTTCGACACGGCCGAGGTGTATCCCGTGCCGCCTTCGGCGGAATTGGTGGGGGTGACGGAGGAAATCGTCGGACGCTGGCTGAAGGGGAAGCCGCGGGAGGCGCTCATCCTCGCCACCAAGATCACCGGGCCCGGCCACGGATGGTTTGTCCCGCCGGTTCGGCACGGGATGACGGCGCTCGACCGCCATCAGATCGTGCGCGCGGTAGAGGGATCCCTGACCCGTCTGGGGACGGACTACATTGATCTTTACCAGACGCATTGGCCGGATCACGGCATGGCTTACGAGGAGACCCTGGCCGCGCTGACCGAACTCCGTGTCGCGGGGAAGATCCGTGTCGCGGGTTGTAGCAACGAGACCTGCTGGGGCGTGATGAAAAGCCTTGCCGCCTCTGAACAGCAGGGCGTTGCGCGCTACGAGACGGTGCAGAACAATTACTCGCTGCTGAACCGCCGATGTGAGAGCGAGTTGGCGCAAGTGTGCCGACAGGAGGGCGTTTCGCTCCTGCCATACTCGCCGCTGGCGGGGGGAGTGCTTTGCGGGAAATACCAGGACGGCGCGCTGCCGGAAGGGAGTCGCTTTTCGGAGTATCTCTCCAAGGGCGGGCCACGCCAGAAGATCATGGCCGAACGCTTCGTCAACGCGCGCACGCTGGAAGCCACGGCGCGCTTCGAGGAAATCGCCGCCGGGCTCGGCATGAGCGTGACGACGCTGGCGACCGCGTGGAGCAAGCAGCACGACTTCGTGGCCTCGACCATCATCGGTGCGTCCCGTGTCAGCCAACTCGACGAAACGCTGGCGGCTTCAGAGGTGGTGCTCGACGCCGAAACGCTGAAGCGGATCGATCAGGTCGAGAGGGAGATTCCGCACAGCTACGGCGAGGACGGGCTGCGGTTCCGATGACGGTAAGGGTGAGGGTTTCGGTTGATATTTAATAAAACTTAACTGGCAATCGCGGGTGATCGCGTATTAATTCCGTGTTCGGAAAACGGCGCGGTCGTCCCCTGCGTGTGGTGCCGCTTCCGGCTCAATCACCCGTGTGTCTCCTTCACCTTTTCTTTCCCGCCCTTCATGATCGGAAAACTGTTCGGCATTCTTCCCGGTGACCTTGGGATCGACCTCGGGACCTCGAACACGCTCGTCAACGTGAAGGATTACGGGATCGTCCTGCGGGAGCCCTCGGTGGTGGCGGTGCGGGCAGGGACGACGACGGTGCTCGCGGTGGGAGACGAGGCGAAGCGGATGCTGGGCCGGACGCCGGAGAGCATCACGGCGGTGCGGCCGCTGCGGGGCGGGGTGGTGGCGGATGTGGCGATGACGCGGGAGATGCTGCGGCAATTCGTGGACAAGGTGATGCATGGGAAAACGAACGCGAAGCTGCGCATGGTGGTGGCGGTGCCGACGGGGATGACGGAGTTGGAAAAGGGTGCGGTGCGGGAGGCGGCCACGCAGGCGGGTGCCCGTGAGGTTTTTCTTCTTGAGCAGCCGATGGCGGCCGCGATCGGCGTCGGTTTGCCCGTGCAGGAGTCGGCGGCCAACATGATCGTCGACATGGGGGGAGGCACAACGGAGATCGGGGTCATCTCGCTGTCGGGAATGGTATTCGCCCGTAGTGTTCGGGTGGCGGGGGATGATCTGGACGAGGCGATCGCGACGTATCTGCGCCGTGCCTACCATCTGGTCGTGGGGGAACGGACGGCGGAGGAGGTGAAGATCCAGATCGGCTCGGCCGCGCCGCTGAAGCAGGAACTGGGCATGGAAGTGAAGGGCCGGGACATCATCAGCGGCTTGCCGAAGACGATCGGGATTACTTCCACCGAGATTCGCGACGCCCTGCAGAAACCGCTCGACGCCATCGTCGAGGGCGTGCGGGTGGCCCTCGAGCGCTGCCCGCCGGAACTGTCCGCCGATCTGGTGGATCGCGGCATGGTGCTGGCGGGGGGCGGTGCCTTGCTCCGGGGGATCGACGACCTGCTGCGGGCGGAAACGGGCCTGCCGGTTCACGTGGCGGAGGATCCGCTCAGTGCGGTGGCCGACGGTGCGGGAAAGGTGCTCGACGAGTTGCCTTTCCTGAAGAAGGTGACGATGATGGGAGTGTAGTGTGACCCCATGAAACGCCTCAATATCATAGCCCTCGGGATCTTCGTGCTCCTCCTGCTCGGCGTTTTCCGGTTTCGCCCGAAGACGACCGAGATGATCCAGGCTACGGCGCTGACCGTTTTCGGGTCCGCGCACGAGGCTGTCCACGACCTGACATCGAAACCGGATGTCATCGATGGCGTGGACATCTCTCCCTCAGCGTTGGCGGGGAAATACAGTGAGGCGGAATTGTCGGAAAAATACAGCCGGCTCCTGAGGGAGGTGGGGGAGTTACGGAGAATCCGCGCGCAATTCGACTCGATCCAGGAGGAGAACGGCAAGCTGCGGCTCGCGCTCGATTTCAAGCAGAACTACATCTATCGCGACCGCATGGTGGCGGCTCGGGTGATCAAGCGGGATGCCTCGACGTTCTGGAACACGATGGACATCGACAAGGGCTCGAGGGACGGGATTCTGCCGGATAGCCCGGTGCTTTCCTATTCCGGAGCCCTTG